>CAYJUB010000017.1:0-14492 GCA_964373145.1 uncultured Moraxellaceae bacterium | reverse complement strand
GTGAACTTGAATGGTGGTGCAATTGCACTGGGTCACCCACTGGGTTGTTCAGGCGCGCGTATCACCACGACCTTGCTGAACGTGATGGAACAGCAAGGTACACAAATCGGTCTCGCAACGATGTGTATCGGTTTGGGTCAAGGTATTGCTACGATCATCGAACGTGTTTAATTAGACGTTTTGATTGATTGGGAGAAGGAAGCCCTCGCGAATGCGGGGGCTTTTTTTATGAGTTTTCTCAGTTACCTTTTGTTATCTATTTTAGTCGTCAAGTTCAATGAAGATCCCATTATCATCTTTTACAAAAGCAACTCCTACTTCACGTTCAAGTAGACAAAGACAACTGTCGTCTTCTCGAAGCACTGCCCCAACTGAAACAAAAGACAAGTTATCTGAGTTATCCATATATTCGTCAGTTTCCGTACCTGTAGTGAATCGCCACCCACTATCGTCTTCATTATCCGGTTCTTCTCGATAGAGATAACCAACCTGTTTACCATCATAAAGTATGTTATTAGTTACGAAGCATCGTTTAATGTATTTATCTGTTATTGATGGAACGGGGTCATCTAAATCGGTATCAATAATATGACATTCGCGAAATTCGACTAGATCTTTGTGCTTAAGATCTTTGATGTAAGCTGGATCATTATCCAAGAAGCCGTAAAAGATACCATTTATTACTTCAGTTATTTCTACCCACATTCTTTCAGCTCTAGGAGCCTCTGGATCATCTGATTTAAACTCAAAGATTAGCTTTGCCTGATTTTCCGCTTTGAGTTGTGATACAACTTCCTTTGATGGCTTGTGAAAAGTATACGGAAACTCATCAGCAATCTTTTGTGCGTCTTCTAGCTCCCAACTTCTATTCTGCATAACATTTCCATTTTTGATTACAGATAACGCTGGAATTAAGCTGCAGCGCGTAACGCGGTCAGCTTGAACGACTTGTTAGGGCTTTCTCGATAGATATCGCACATTCCGGGAATAGCTCATTTATTTTGTTTATATATTCGCCATGCCAAGACCTTAGTTCATGCCACGACTCAGGGTGGCGTCCCCACCAATTGAGTGTCGATTCAGACATAAACTGCTGAAAAGTGACGCCATAATGAACCCCATCAATTCCAAATCCCCCAAGCGGAATATATGGATTCAATTCAATCTTCGCTAAACATTGTATCAATTCGTCAAGTACTGACTCGCTGACAGCTATCTCTGAGCAATAAGTCATTGGCTCGTGAGCAAGAACCTGGTGACGATGGTCCCACACTATCCGGCGAGCAAATAAACCATCTCTGAATTTTGCTACAGTAAATGAAACAAATGGCTCAAATGAAGGATAAACCCAAATTCTCAGGCTTTTTTGGGGAAATCCTCTCTCAACCATACCAGGATAACCGAATGGTTGTTCTGAGAGTTCATACCCTCTTTGCTCAAGTTTAGATAATAGATATTTCATAAGCCCTAACTACTCTTATGCGGCAACAGTGACAAATAAGACCCTAAAAGCTGCTGCATAAGATACCTGTTGAATTAAAAAAACCTTGGTTAAATTGTCTGTAAATCAATGCGAAACTATCATTGTTTGAAAAAATAAACAGATCATGGAATCTTATTGGTCATAACCCATCTACGAGAACTATAGAAAATTATGTTTTCACTTCATCCAAAATGGCTCGAAACACTTCATTTAACTTAGGCATTGCCATTCGATTCATTGCCGAGTCATTAAAGCTCTCTAAGCGCAGCAGCTCCGCTTCAATAAAGCGCTGTAAAACGGGCATCGGCTTCTGTTCCGCTTTTTCACTCGCGTTTTTCTTAAACTCCAGCAACTTATTAATCGCGTGTTGTACCTCAACATCATGTAAAACACCCCGCAAACGATCAAACTCAATCGGTGCAATCGTGCCATATTGCTCTAACCATCGCACGGCTAACAAAGGTCGCAGCACATAGAAATACTTTTTCAGTTTGACCATTTCGCCGCGTAAGAACTGTTGATAATTCGTTTTAGCAGAGCTGCGATAATGGTAAATCCCTTTTTCTATGGAATAAAACTCTGTAAGCAATTTCATCGCTTGCGTTTGAAATTCACCGTCTTGACTATAGATGATCGGCGAATGTAGCCACTCGACAATACCTGGGTTGGACTTCGCCAGCAGGCGCAGAGCTTTACGCAAATCCCAACCATTTAGATCAATATCATCAACAATAGGATATTCAATCACATCACGCTGATCTTCCACATCGATTGAAAGATAGAAGTCCTTTGGCCTGACATAAATAAAGCGAATATCATAGTCACTATCGGGCGAATGAAATCCCCAAGCGCGACTCCCTGATTCGATTGCCCAGAGAATGCGGACATTGTGCTCTGATTCAACGCGTTTGAGGCGTTCTAAAATTTCGATATAGATTTCTTGTGGTATTGCAGGATGAAACATTGAATTGATTCACTTATTAGAAATTTATTGCTAACTATCATACCAATTTTTACGATCAGCTTGAATTTAAAACGGCCCACGCTGATAAATACCCTCCAACCCTTGATTCAGCTCATCAATCCGCTTTGCATAAGACTGACGTAAACAGCTCATATTCGTTTTGCATTGATGACGAGTGGATAACCATTCAACTTGTCGATCTTGCATCGCGCCGCGACCACCCATCGCCATGAGATGCCCAGACACTTCAAACAGTGTGCTCATTTTCACATCTTGTTTCTGCAATTCCACACTGCGGCAAATGGCTTTTTCATCGGGCAGACGAGCTTTCGAGCAATTGATACTGCTCTCTGCATGAGCTGATGAATAACCCAAAATTGCCAAACTGAGCATGAGTGTGATTGGAAGTGTTTTTGAAGAAAACATAATCTACTCACCAACTATTCAAGTTTTGAGATCTATTGTATAAATAATAAACAAGAATGTTGTCTTTGGTTTTGTCTCAATTGACATTAGATTTGTATCATTTGCTAACAAAAAAGCCTCTGCATTGTGGGGGCTTTTTGATGATTTCAATAGCCAGCATTATCAGATCTCCATATAATAAATAGACGATTTCGGACTATTTTTGATGACCATGAAAAAGCGGAGTAAGTCGCGTTTTACCGCAGGAGTGTTCGCAATGACACTGCTGTCACAGTCCGTTCATGCAGAAATTGATCAACAAGCGCTGAGTAATACCATCGATGTACTCAGTGCGATTGCCAGAGTTGCAACTGCAACCCCAAAAGGTTTTCAAGCCGATAACATTAGCCCAACGGCAGAACAACGTGCAGCCATCATCGGTGAAATTGCACGTGGCGCGGGCTTGAATGATGATGCAATCAAACAAAACATTGTTGATGCACAATCCCCGATTCAAAGTGTCCTAGAAGCGACATCTTGTGCGCAGGGTAGTCGTGTGATGCCCATCAAGCAGACACAGTTTATGACTCACCCTGATTTTGTGAGTTCAAGCGCAATCGCCAATACGATGATTTCAAATCCAGTCGTGAATATGGACGCTGCGGATGCGTGTGCGGATGCCGTTCGTGTGGGTCAATGGCAAATGCCGAGTCCTGAGGTTTTGGAATTTACGGCAATGTTCCGTCCAGTTCGCTCTGAGCAACTGAATACATGGAAATTCAAAATCAAACGTCAGGACAGCGGCATCTGGCAATTAGAATCCAAAGAAGATATTTCATCGAGCAATTGATCAATCTGATTCGCTCGATCATTCTACGTGAGCTATTTCTCCGCTTGATTCACCTATTCAGAAAGCATAAGCAAGTTCTGTTACAGCCTGAGTTTGGTGCGCAATGCGCACCCTACGCGATCTAAGTTCGTTTCAGTTGTTCTTCTTGAGCCATTCTCAAAACCGATACCAATAACTTTGTAATTGGCAGATTGCGACAGCTTGATTGTCGTACCAAGCGCTTGCTTTGTTTTTGGTAAGTCGGCAGAATCGGGAGATAGTCATTTTCGAAACGCATCAGGACAACAAAATGAGTGAATTCACCAGTTACTTCAACGAAACTCATGAACAAGTACGGACAACGATTCGTAAGTTCGTCGCCGAACATATCGCGCCGAATATCAACGAATGGGAAGAAGCGGGCACATTCCCTCGAGAGATTTACCGACTGGCAGGCGATGCAGGGATTCTCAGCCTTGGTTATCCTGAAAGGATTGGTGGCATTGCGGAAGGCGACGTCTTTATGAAGGTCGCTGCCAGTGAGGAGCTGATGCGATCGGGTTCAGGCGGTTTGGTCGCGAGTCTGGGTTCGCTTGATATTGCGTTGCCGCCAATTGTGAAATGGGGCAGCGAGGCGATGCAGCAGCGTGTCGTGCCTGAGTTGCTCAGTGGTGACAAGATTGCAGCACTGGCGATTACTGAACCGAACGGCGGCTCTGACGTCGCCAATATCAAGACGCGCGCAGTCAGCGATGGTGATTATTACCGTGTGTCAGGTTCAAAAACCTTTATTACCTCAGGGATTCGAGCCGATTATTATACGGTTGCAGTGCGGACTGGCGGTGAAGGCTATGGCGGTATTAGCTTGCTCCTGATGGAAAAAGGCATGCCCGGTTTTACCACGGGCAAACCACTGCAAAAGATGGGTTGGTGGGCATCGGATACCGCAGAACTGTTTTTTGATGATGTCAAAGTGCCGAAGAGCAACTTGATTGGCGTAGAAAATGCAGGGTTCTTTGCCATCATGACCAATTTCCAAATGGAACGGCTGAATCTCGCAGTTATGGCGAATATGACGGCGCAACTGGCGCTTGAAGAGTGTCTGCGCTATGTGCCAGAGCGTGAAGCGTTTGGTAAGCCGCTATCGAAGATGCAAGTCATTCGTCACAAACTGGCCGATATGGCGACGCAGATTGAAGTCAGCCGTGAGTTTAACTATCGGGTAGCGGCAATGATTCAAGCGGGGATTCCTGCGATCAAAGAAGTGTCGATGGCGAAGAATTTTGCCACGCGCACCAGTGATTTTGTGACCTATGAGGCGACGCAGATTTTTGGTGGTATGGGCTTTATGCGTGAATCATTGGTTGAGCGTCTCTACCGTGATAATCGGATTCTGTCGATTGGCGGCGGCACCCATGAAATTATGAATGAAGTGATTGCCAAACAGCTGGGGTTATAAAAGGGTCATGAGTTGATAAGCGGAGTGCGTAAACTCCGTTTATAATCAACAAAATTTATTGATAGATCATAAAACATGAATATTTCCGAGATGGCGTCATTAGAACTCAGTCCCAGTGATTCACGCGCAACGCAACTGCATTGCCTGTTTTATTGGGAAAAACGCCAGCCGAAGAAAGTCTTTTTTGTTCAACCTGCTGAAAATGGTCGGGTTTATCATTACACATGGAGTGAAGTCGCCGATCAAGTTCGGCGCATGGCTGCTTATTTAACAACGCTCACCTTACCGCCGCGCAGTCAGATTGCGATTTATGGTAAGAACAGTGCGCACTGGATTATCGCTGACTTGGCGATTGGGTTGGCGGGTCATGTTTCCGTGCCACTCTACAGTACGCTGAGCGCGGAAGGTGCGAAGCACGTCCTCATTCATAGCGAAGCGAAGCTGTTGTTTATTGGCAAGTTAGATGGTCAATCTGACAGCTGGCATCAAGTGAAAGAAATCATTCCAAGTAAGTTGCCGTGTATTCGGATGCCGCTGGCACCTGAATACAAAGGCGCGCCGCAGTGGGATGACTTGATTCGTATGGTTTCGCCACTCGAAGACGTGACTTTGCCAGATCCTGCGACGCTTGCCACGATCATTTATACTTCGGGCAGTACTGGAGTGCCGAAAGGCGTCATGCACAGCTTCGCGTCAATGATGGCGCCAGCGTTTGCGCTCAATGCCCTCTTTGCTTGTACTCCTGCTGATCGATTGTTGTCGTATCTCCCCTTGGCACATGTGGCAGAGCGGGCGTTTATTGAAATTTCCTCGCTGTACTACGGTTCTGAAGTATTTTTTGTAGGCTCCAGAAATACCTTCGTTGACGATATTCGTCGTGCAAAACCAACGATTTTCCTTGCCGTTCCACGGTTATGGACCAAATTTCATCTCGATATCAATAAACGTGTGCCGCTGCGTGCTCAGCAATTGATTTTTAAATTGCCGAAAATCAGTCAATTCACCAAAAAAACCATGTTGTCAGAATTGGGCTTGGAGCATGTCCGTTTTGCTTTAACCGCTTCTGCACCGTTGCCGCCGAATTTGAAAAAATGGTATCGCAATCTCGGCTTAGATTTGGTCGAAGCCTATGGCATGACCGAGAATTTTGCTTATTCACATGGGACGCGGTTAGGTGATTTATCCAGTGGCGCCGAGGTGGGTAGCCCTTATCCTCAAGTGGAAAGTAAACTCGATTTCACCGGTGAAGTGTTGGTCAAAAGCCCTGGCATGATGTTGGGTTATTATAAAAATGCCAAGAAAACCGCTGAGAGCATCACCAAAGATGGTTTTTTACGCACTGGTGATAAGGGGGTGCAGGATGCGCAAGGTCGCTTAACCATTACCGGACGCATCAAAGACCTGTTTAAGACCTCGAAAGGTAAATATGTTGCGCCTGTGCCAATTGAACAGCGGATGGCAAACCATTCGATGTTGGAAGCAGTCTGTGTGTGTGGGACAGGCTTGCCGCAGCCGATCGCGCTGGTGATGCTGGCAGATATTCGTCCGGATCGGTTGCCTGATCCAGTGCGCGAGACTTTAGCGCAAGAACTGAAAACACTATTAAAGAAAACCAATGCCACACTTGAGCCACATGAACGACTCGATGCGATCATCGTAGTAAAACATCCTTGGACGGTTAAAAATGGCTTGCTGACACCGACGCTCAAAATTAAACGCCACGTGATTGAAGAGCGTTACGCCTCAAGTCTCGAAGGCTGGAGCAACTCGGGTCAAAAAGTGATTTGGGGTTGATCCGCGAAGTGCGTTTTCCTGTGTTGGTGAGTTCCAGCGCAGGGATGTTTCAGTCAGCGCCAAACGGTGGTTTGGGAATGGTTGAATGAGTTTTTGAGATGTCTTACTGGAGCGAAAAATGGCTAAATTTCAAATCCCATCCAATGTATCGTTGTTTGAAAAGTTGGCAGCGATTCCTAAAGGCAAAGCTATTTTTTCAAAAATGGTTTGTCTAAAAGCACCATTTTTTAGCTCAATCAGCCCATTGGTCAATGAACTTAAGCCGAATTATTGCGAAGTGTTGATGAGCAATCATCGCGCAGTGAGGAATCATCTTGGGATCGTCCATGCGATTGCGATGTGTAATATGGCGGAGTTGGCCGGCGGTCTGATGACCGATGCCACGGTACCTGCGACACATCGCTGGATTCCAAAAGGGATGACGGTTGAATATCTCAAGAAAGCCGATACGGATTTGAAGGCGATTGGTACGCCATTGGCGGCATTAGATTTGTCAAAACCAAGTCAGTTTCCAGCGCAAGTTGAAGTGTTTAATACCAACGGTGAGTTGGTGTTTCGTGCGCGGATTGCGATGTGGGTGACACCGAAGAAGTAGTCAAATGTGGAGGGCAGGTTTGGAACCTGCCCCTACATTTGAATGGTGATGTGCAATTGTAGGGGTGGGTTCCAAACCCACCCTAATTTATTTTGAACAGTTATTTAAGCCGCTATCGGCATATTCGTTTTAATTTGCTTGATTTGCTTCGCTTTAGATGGAAAAGCATGACGCAGAATACGCCAGCCCACTTGAGCAAATTGACTCGCAAACGAGCCTTCATTGTAATGTTGACCATAACGCTGACAAATGTCTTTCACGCCAACCGATAACGCTTCATAGCGCCAAGCAGGAATATCAGGGAAGAGGTGATGTTCGATTTGATGGCTCAAGTTGCCCGACATAATGTTAAACAGTTTGCCGCCTGTCAGATTCGATGAACCGCGAATTTGACGCATATACCAATGTCCACGACTCTCTTCTTTCAGCACCGATTTCGGAAAAATCTCAGCATCTTTGGTGAAGTGTCCACAAAAAATAATCGAGAAGGTCCACACGTTACGGATGCCATTGGCGACGAAATTCCCTGCAAAAACAGGTAATGCCATCGGGCCTGCGATCAATGGAAAAAACACATAGTCTTTCACCAATTGACGGGTCATCTTACGTTTGGTGGGTTCAAACTCCACTTTGAATTGTTCCATGGTTTTTTTGCCATTAAACAGCATACCGAGGCGTAATTCTTGGATGGCCACACCCCATTGAAAGAGCAGGGCAAAAATCACTGCATAGAGCGGCTGACCGAGAAAAAACGGTTTCCAGCGTTGCTCAGGGAAAAGACGAAGTACGCCATAGCCAATATCGTCATCCATGCCTTTGATATTGGTATAGGTGTGATGCATGTAGTTATGGGTTAAGCGCCAATGATCGCTGGTCCCGACAATATCCCATTCAAACGTTTTACCGTTCAGCGTTGGGTCGCCCATCCAGTCATATTGACCGTGCATGACGTTATGACCGAGTTCCATATTCTCCAGAATCTTCGACACGCCGAGCAACGCGGTTCCAGCAACCCATGCTGGCGGAAAAAAGCTCGCCATCAGTAAGCCACGACCAGCGGCGTTGGTATAGCGTACTGCTTTGACAATTTTACGAATATAGGTGGCATCTTGCTCGCCCAAATCGGCGACGGCACTTGCCCGTAAGGCATCAATTTCTGCTGCAAATTGGGCAAGTTCTTGTTCGTTTAAATGTCTACTTAATGCTGAATTCATTGTGAAGTACTCTTCTTTGAAGTATTAAAATGGAGTTTACAAATCGAGCGTGAGGTCGGAGCGCGCACTACTGATGCAAATACGAACGCTGGAGCCTGCCTCGGTGTCACGATCTTGAGTCAAAATATGCTCAGTCGTACCCGCTTGTTTGGTACATACGCAGGTATTGCAAATACCCATACGGCAGCCCGACGCGGGTTTTAACCCCTGTGCTTCAAGTGCAGCCAATAACGGTTGACCGCTGGCCACGCGAAGGGTGCGGTTACTTTTGGTGAGGTGAATATTGACCTGTTCAGTGCTGTCATTGGCGATCAGTGGCAGGCTAAAGGCTTCGCCATAAAAATCTTTGGCGTGTCCTTGTGTCAGCGAACGTGCTTGCTCCACAAGCCCAGCAGGGCCACAGGCATACGCGACCCGTTGATTT
The DNA here is from genome assembly GCA_964373145.1 of uncultured Moraxellaceae bacterium. GTDB lineage: Bacteria > Pseudomonadota > Gammaproteobacteria > Pseudomonadales > Moraxellaceae > Aquirhabdus. The sequence goes on along the minus strand of CAYJUB010000017.1, from coordinate 5,325 downwards.
AAATCAGGGACGAGCGTTTCCAGCACGTATTGACTAATCCGGGCATTGATGTGCGATAGCGTGTCTGTTTCTTGGGTCAGTGCATAATGAACGTGCAAGTTGGTGTGTTTTGCCGTCAGCGCAGAAAACTCATCCACAAAACACAATTCTGCTTTGTTTTTTGCCCAATAAATCAACGTCACATCACCGAGTCCACCTTGCTTCACCCATTCGTGAACCAAGCTCAGAAAAGGGGTAATGCCGCTGCCCGCAGCAAGAAAAACATGCTGTTGATGGAGTTCTGATAACGTCATTTCACCAAACGGTGCGCCGATTTCTAATACTTGACCGACTTGGGCGTGTTCATATAACCAATTGCTGACTTTGCCGCCGCTCATCCGTTTAACGGTGATGGTAAAAACACCTGATTTGTTCGGCACAAGACTTGGGCTATAACTACGCGTGACGCGTGCCCCATTGATTTCTGCTGTAATATTAAGATGTTGCCCTGCCAGAAATGGCTGCGCGTGGCGATTTGGTTTTAATGTTAAAGTGACGCTGTCCTTAGCTGCGATGCGACGCGCGACAATGCGAGCAAGTGGGCGCTGCCATGACCATGTCGGATTGATATGACTTGCCCAAAAGTCGAAAGCGACGGGCGAAAAAACCGATTGGACGAGGGTTTGCAGCGGCGTATTGTTGTTCAATGGAGATCTCCATATTGGGGCTGATTAATAGTTATTATACACATGTGCAGACAAGTGTAAAGTAACTTTACCTTTTGTCACATCTCTCTATAATGAACCATGCTTTATTCACAAACAGTTGACCGATATATGCTGAACCCTGCGCTACCTTTGACTGAATTAGCTGCCCACACGCTGGAAGATGCGCCTGTAAACAATCAGCGTGTTCCACAAGGTCGTAAGGCCGTTATTTCCAGTGAAGAGCTTATCGCCGCTGCTTTAAAGCTGGTTGGACCACACCGTAGCATCTCTACATTAAGCTTACGTGAAGTTGCACGAGAAGCAGGCATTGCACCAAATAGCTTCTATCGCCACTTTCGCGATATTGATGAACTAGCCGTTTCGTTGATTGAACTGGCTGGCGCGTCTTTGCGCAAAGTGCTCAGCGAGGCACGTCAACGTGCATCCAATGAACGCAGTGTGGTGCAGTCCTCGATTGAAGTGTTTATGGAGCAACTCAGCATTGGTGAGGGTTTCTTACCCATTTTGCTGCGTGAGGGCAAGGTGGGTTCGGCCGCTTTTAAGGAAGCCGTTGAGCGTCAACTGTGTTTTTTTGAAGACGAGTTACAGCAAGATTTGGTGCGATTGGGGTTGGCAAATGGCCATTCTCTACACCAGCCAGCTCTTGCAGCGCGTGCGATTACTCGCTTGGTGTTTGCGATGGCATCCGTCTCGATGGATTTGCCTACACCTGAACAACAGCAAAAGATGGCGGAAACGATTACCATGATTCGCATGATTCTTGAAGGTGCGCGTGTGATGGCGACTCAGGAATTAGTGCAAAATTAATGTATGATATGCCGTGCAATTGATCTGCCTCTTAAGTTTGAGCGATCGAAAAATTCGGCAACGACGATTTAACGGAATGGAATCCGCTATGAATGATATCACTCAGATTTCTTTAAGGTCTTATATACGCCAAATATGGATCATGCCACTGTTGATCAGCCTGAGTGCAACTGCGTCCGCAGCGTCGATCAATACTTTTGAGCGCGCCATAACCTTCCCTGAGAAAGCAAAGGTCATTCCCTTCCTCAAAGCCAATTTTTATGGCAATGAAAGTGATCTAAACAACCTGAAAATGGGGCTGAATAAAGACCAAGTGCAGATGTTGATTGGTAATACTCATTTTCTGACCCAGTTGATGACGGATCGGACTTGGCACTATATTTTTAAATTTCGTGAACTGGATAAGCCAGACATCATTTGCCAATACCAAATTCATTTTGATGAGCAAATGAAGGTATCGGGTAGTTATTTTGATAAACCTGCCTGTGTGCTGCATTTGCAACCTTTACCTCCAGGAACCGTGCTAGAGACCCAAGCGCCTGCTTCAGCACCCGTTGCCACGCCGCTTCCTGCGAATGCTCAATTAACACTGCCAACCAACATGCTGTTTGGTTTCAATAAATCAAAATTAAATGATTTGCCTGAACCCGTCAGAGATACCTTGCGGACTTTTGCCCAGCAATTAAAAGACAATATTGCGACCTTAGAGAGTATTACGGTCATTGGTCATACGGATCGTCTGGGTCATGATGATCAGAACCTTAAATTGTCGACCGCACGTGCTGAAACGATTAAAGAGTTCTTTGTTTTGCAAGGCGTTGATGCTGAGAAAATCAAAGCGGAAGGCAAGGGTAGCAGTGCGCCATTGACCGAATGTACCGAGACCAATCGGAAAAAATTGATTGCGTGTTTATCGTCTAATCGTCGTGTTGATATTGAATTTAAACAGAAATAAAAGATCGTTGATTTAACACATCCATCAAAAGCCGCCAAATATGGCGGCTTTTGATCGAGCATTATGGCGTTTCATACGAAAAATATTGGAAAACATTTTATTATCATAGTATTAAATGAAGTATTACGCAGAAAGAGTTTTTCTTCGCACTAAGGTTGGTTGATAGAATTCTGGTTCGATACGCTCACAGAGAATTTTCTAGCCACTGCGATTGCTCATCGGCTGAATCTACATAATATTCTCTTTTCCAGATTGCGACTTCTTGCTTAACAGTGTCAATAATATAACGACAAGCATCAAAAGCAGCATCACGATGCGCGCTAGATACCCCAACCCACACGGCTAAATCACTGATCTCAAGTTGACCTGTCCGATGGACACAAATTGCATGATCAATTGCAAATTTGGCAAGTGCATCTCGAATGATTTGTTGTCCTGAATTCAAAGCGAGCTCTGGATAGACTTGATAATATAAACTTTTGACACTTTTTCCGTCATGGTGGTTGCGTACCCATCCTTCAAAACTGACAAAGGCTCCGCAACGTTCACCCAATAATTTCTGGCGGAGTAAATTAGGATCAATCGGTTGTTCCGTTAATTCAAACATCTTTAACCTCCAGATACAGCAGGAATAAAAGCAATCGTATCCCCTTGGTTATAGGTATCACTCCATTCCTTAAAATGATGATTCACCGCAGCACGGAGACGGGATTCACGTCGAGGTAACTTAAAATGAGCACATAGTTCAGTATAGAGTTCATCTAATGTGAGCGGCTGATATGGCCAACTGATTTCACTCTCACCGGCTTGTTGTGCGAGTCCTGCAAAGAGCAGGAGTGTTATGGATTCATTTGAGGTTGACATCATTTTTACCTCCACGTTTTTGAATTAATCGTAATCCTGAGATTTCTATTTCATGACTCATGGCTTTGCACATGTCATATATCGTGAGCGCTGCAACCGATGCGGCTGTCAAGGCTTCCATTTCAACGCCTGTTTTGTGCGTGACGGCAACCGTTGCGATGATTGATAACGTGTGTTTGTCATCATGATATTCAAAATCTAAATCACATCGCTCAATCATCATGGGGTGACACAATGGAATTAAATCCCATGTCTTTTTTGCGGCCATCACGCCTGCAATTTTTGCGACCTCGGTGATGACTCCCTTTTTAGTTTGTCCACCGCTTTGTTTTAATGCGTTATAGACATCGGCTGGAAACAGCACTGAGATTTGACTCATGGCGGTTCGATAGGTGATGTCCTTATTGGAAACATTGACCATTTGAGCAGAGCCACTGTGATCCAAATGGCTAAAGGGCTGAGTAGTCATGAGTAAGTCTCAATTGATGATAGGTCTGTTTTGCGCGTTCAAAATGATCAGGCGTATTCAAGTTTGCAATCGTCGCAAGATGATCAGGTAAATAGATTCTTGTTGCGTTGATAAGGTCTAATAAAGGCATGACTCGTCTAGCACCTTGAATCAAATAATTTTTTATAATATGAGAGACTGAACAACGGTAAAGCCCAAGCAAAGGATACTCTTTATCCTGAGTGGCGAAATAACATGCACCATATTGTGGGTTTTGCTGGAGAATAAGCTGTGCCTGATGAACTTCCTGAGCAACCATAGTGAGGTTGATTAGGCTGTCACAAGACCATACTTGGAGGTATTCACATCCAACTTTTTTAGCTTCTTCGATACCCGCTAAAATCCCTGAGAGAGGACCTTGGTATAATTCAGTGAGAAAATCTGGGATCACTTTGTCGGCGAGCCATGGATCAAAATCCAAGGATAATGCTCCGCCTGCAATAAATATTGGCGAAACCATCACACTCAAAGCGTCTACTTGATAGTTAATTAATTTTTGATCCCCCATTTCTAGTAACGCCTTCGGGTATCCCATGCGACGACTTTGACCGCCAGCCAACAATACGGCGGCAACGTTTGACAATGGCAAGTCCGTCATAGCGCACCCAGCAATGCTATTAATTTTTGAAGCATGAGTAACACGGCTATGCTTAATACACTGAGTAAAACACGACGAAGTCTTCTGAGTCCTACATCCGAAAGATAATGAGAACCCAGATATCCACCTAATATCCCAGCGAGGCCGACAACTATGAGTTTCGGCCCAATTTGATGCCAGTCCATTAATCCAGATTGCCACTTACTCAGAATCCCGATTGCCGAGTTCAACCAAATAAAGACGATTGAAAGCGCGGCGGCTTGTTGCTGAGTGGCATAGCCTAATAAAAGGAGTATCGGCGCTAAAAAAATCCCCCCTCCAATCCCAGCCGCACCCGATATAAACCCAAGGATAGCGCCCAATAAAACAAGATGAATGGATTGAGGCTTATTCAGGATCAATGGCGTTTTAGATATAGTTCGTTTTTCTCGCCGAATGAGTTCAATGATCATTCCCAGAAGTGCAAATGTCAGCAGCCCATACCAAATCAGCTTAGGAACAGTGACCTTGGCACCTAAATAAGCCATGGGCATTGAACCCAATAACAACGGGACAATCAAACTCAGCTTCAGCAATCGCTCGCGTATAAACTGTACACTTGCGACACTACTGACCATCGTGTTGAGGGCAAGGGCATTACTGATCGCGACCCCTTGCGATAACCCAACAAGGGCGAATAAGCTATTGTACGCAGTGCCTCCAGCGAGGCCGACGCTACTGTGTAGAAAAGCAATACTGCCTAGGATGATTAAGAGTAGCGAGTCACTCATCCATTAAACTCACGAGAAATGCCCGACAAAATTACCCGGTCGTGTTGAGGCATCAAACTGAGCTTCTAATATTTTAGACCAAGCTGTTTTACACGCATTGGTCGAACCGGGTAGAC
>CAYJUB010000016.1:0-14865 GCA_964373145.1 uncultured Moraxellaceae bacterium | reverse complement strand
AAAAACTCCATAAAACTTAAAAAGACAACAGCCTTCATTAATCGCATTCCAACCATATATCCCGCCCCAATCGTGTCCAATCAAATGCACCTTCTGATGTGGGCTTATTGCATCAATTACCGCATACAGATCTGCAATCAGGGGTGCAAACCTATAGTGTTTATAACCTGTGATATGCGATGACTCGGCACATCCGCGCATATCAAACGCCACCACATAAAAGTCTTGCTCCAATTGCTTGGCGACTTTTTCCCAAAACAGTGCACGATCAGGAAAACCATGAGCAAAAACCAAAACTTCACGTGGCTGTTCAGGGGTCGGTTTTTTGCCCCAGGTATACACAGCAAGTTTTACATTGGCATTTTGTACGAATAAATCAGGTTGATGCATTTTCTTGTCTCCGTCAAACATACGATAATATTGAATAATTCTTAGAGTGGCTTAGTTGTGTTCACGTGTCGCTTGACCGTAGATCACAACAAGAATGGCAAGAAAGAGGAGTGCACTGCTAAACCCCACTGGAATCACAAAACCTTGACCCGCTGTCACATAATCGGCTGGTAATGAAAAGAAGTTCATCGCAGTGAGCGTCAGTAAATACAATGCTGAGAATGGCAACATGCACAGCAAAAACACGAGACTTTCTTTCATCAACGCGATCTGTTTTACATGTTGCGCAATCAGATAAAACACCCCGAAGCACATCAGTAAAAAACCATTGACGCTATACATCGTGCCACCGGATAGCCAAGTATTCTGGGTCATCAGTCCGATATGCCATCCGATAAACAGTGCGGCACTACCGCCGATGACAGTCAGCACAGCCGCAGCAATACCGATGCGCGAGGCTTGAATTGAAAGTGCGGTATTAGGTTGAATTTGAAGTAAGTTTTTAAATGTGTAGAGCGCTAGCGGCAATGCCAAACCGACGGCGAGTACATAGATCACCTTAGTCAAAGGCAGGGCAGCTAAGACACTATTTTCATGCAGGATCAGACTGTTTGGGATGAGTCGCTCAGCAAAAGTCAGGCTAGATAAACCATTGCCAATCAGGTAATAGCCGACATTGAGTGCAAAGCTGATAAAGGCGGCAACATAGAGTATTGGCAGGAGAAACAAATAAGTTTTGTGGGCAGTCCTGACGATGGGTTGCAGTGGACGCTTACTCATCGGACGGTCATATTGACGATTAATCAAAATCAAGCCATACGCAATCAGCAAACACTCGGGCAGCATCACGCCCATAGTCACCAGATTCAGCGTTTCTTGATCGATGCTTGGAAACAATATCCCCAGAATTGCCCAATCCCAACGCAGCAGCGGTGCAACCATTAGACTACCAAACGACAGCGCCATCCACGCCTGATGCTCATAAATGTGCCGCGCACGTAGCGCACGAACCGCCATGCCAATCGAGATCAACGACAGCACGCCAAAGACCCACAGCGCAATCCATGCCACCAGATGATCGTAGATATGGTGCGGTGCGGTATTGGCCAGATAAATGAGGGATGCGATAATCGAGATTGGCACCGTCACGATATAGATTGCGCCAATCGTACGATGTGCCTTCATGTATTTTTTGCGAAAGTAAGGCCAGAATTGCAAACCGCCAAGCAGCATACAAAAGCTACCGACAAGGATATGTACCACCATCAGCACCTGATTGCTTTTTGGCATCACGGTGTAGTACAGCCCTTGTTCAAATAGTCTTGAGTCGGTGAAGCGCTCGGTTGATGTGAGTTTGGATAGCCCCCAGATTTCACTGCTGATGGCATGCACATTCTCCATTGTGGGATTAGCGCGCGCCACCTTTATGGCATCTTCAACCTGCGCGGTGGTGAGATGACCCGTCGCGGACTTCATAAAGCGCCCCATCCCTTCATCCAACGCAATCACGCCTGCGATCATCATCATGACCATAATGACCAGTATAAAAACGAGACTGGTTGCCTTACCGATGAAGCGTACTGGCTTGCCCAATTGATTTAAATCCGCACTCATGAATTTCTCCGAAAAAGCAGCCCGACTCATCAAAAAAGAGGCAAGATGAAGCAAGGTAGTCTAGATATGAAGCAAACATATAGTAAGTTCTAAAAAGGAACTTAGTCAAGAGAAAGATGTCTGCTTGGGGTTCGTTCTCGTAGGTGGTAAGATATTTTTTGATTTAAGTATTTAATATAGATAATAAATTTTGTAGTAATAATTTGAATATAGGATTGATAGAAAGATAAATTGAATTCTGTAAACTTCTTAGCCTATCGCATGAATGATGATCTTGATCCAATATTCTAATGGTCAATAGGATGAGAATAGAGGGTCAGGTCGTATGAGAATAAGCATACAGGGGGGAGTATTCTAAGTACGGTTTATCCATGATTCCTGCACTTGAATGACTTTCGTCTGGTTCAAGCAGTCACTCAGAACAAGCAAAAAAAGCCAGAGCTGATTTAAATAGCCTCTTGGCAATACGCCATAAAGGCTTTCATGCCTGGTCCTTGGTATTTTTGGCGATGAACGACAAGGAAGAAGGGGCGGACTAGCATCCAGAAAGGGGTGTTTAAAATCACCAATTGCCCAGCGGCAATCATCGGTTCAACGGCTAAACGGGATACGCAGCCTACGCCAATACCGCCAGCAACAACTTTGAGAATTGCCTCGTTATGACCTAGCGTTAAACGGAGTTTGGTGTCGGGAAAATCATTCAATACGACATTATCGAACACTTCGCGTGTGCCTGAGCCTTCTTCACGAACAATCCATTCGACCTCTTTAAAATCATCTAAAACAAGAGGCGTATGCTGCTGTTTGAGCGCGAGAGGATGAGTTGCTGCGGTGCAGACAGCTAGCTCATCGGTGCTCCAAGGTATGGCTTGTTATTGCGGCATATTACATGAGCCTTCGATTAAGACTAAATCGAGTTGAAACTGGCTGACGGCTTCGATGATTTGGCGGGTATTACCGACTTGTAAATGAAGCTGGGCATCAGGTTTTTTTAAGATAAAACCAGCGATGAGATCTGGCATTAAATAATCGCTAATGGTCAACGTTGAACCCAAACGAATATCGACCGATTGCAATTCACCCCGAGCAGCTTGCTCAAAGGCTTCAGCCCGACCAAGAATTTCTAAGGCTTGTGGCAACAGGTAGCGACCGAGATCATTGAGATGTAAACGCTTGCCTTGACGATCAAAAAGAGGGGATTCAATCCCGCTTTCAAGGTCTGACAATGCCATGCTCGCTGCGCTTTGGGTGAGTCGCACGGCTTCGCTGGCGCGCGTCACCGTGCCTTCTTGAGCGATGGCCACAAAAACCGCTAACTGCCGCAAAGTCATACGCATGGGATAAGCCCTAATCGTTTATGAGTCATTTCAATTGACGACATGCTACCATGTTGCGGTCATAGGTTGGATATTGAAAAGCTGAGTCGTTGCATGATGATGGATGAAACTATGAGTCAGGGTCAGAGTAGTGCGTCGGATCGTGTTGAGAGCGATGTACTGGATGCAAAATACAGTCGTGAAACGGTGCTGAGTGTGCGCCGCTGGAGTGATTCGCTGTTTAGTTTTGTGATGACTCGACCTGCACATTTCCGATTTACCGCTGGGCAGTTTGCGCGGATTGGGATTGAGGTTGCTGGTGATGCACCGATTGTTCGGGCGTATTCTGTGGTGTCATCGCCATTTGCAGAGACGCTGGAATTCTTCTCGATTGTCGTGCCTGATGGCGCATTTACTTCGCGCTTAAATTCTTTGCAAGTCGGTGATAAGTTGTTGCTTGAGCGCATTCCCTATGGTTATTTGACCTTGGCGCGTTATCAAGAGCCCGCGCCGCAAGATTTATGGTTACTAGCAACGGGAACTGGACTTGCGCCATTTCTGTCGATTTTGCAAGATTTTGCGGTATGGCAAAATTATCGTCATATCGTTTTAGCCTATAGCGTTCGCACGATTGAAGAGCTTGCATATGTCCATGAAATTAATGCGCTGGCCGAAACGTTTTCTGATGAAAGCGGCGCAAATTTTCAGTTTATTCCTGTTGTGACGCGTGATCCTTCGTACACGTTACATGAGCGTTTGCCAACGTTGATTGAGAATGGTCAGCTTGAGCAAGCGGCGAACCTACCACTGGACGTGGCGACCAGTCATGTCATGTTGTGTGGTAATCCGCAGATGATCGACGATACCCGTAATGCATTGAAGGCGCGTGGATTAACCATGAATCGTCGTGGGGTCGGCAATATTGCGGTTGAGAATTATTGGTAGGAAATTACTTTGACTCACCATTAGAGATTGATCTGTATTTAATCTAGAGAAAAATAGCCAAAACAAGTAGAATACCGCCACATTTTGTTGCCGTGCGGTAAGTCGTTGTCAGCACTGATTCGGTTTAGAAACCATCCCTTGAAATTCGGGATCTTACTTGCATTAGCTGCTTGGCTGATGCAGTTATCAGTGTTTTTGACCCCGATATTAGCCAAGCAGATTGGTGTTGGTTTTGGTGTTTGTGAAGAGCTTGCAGTTTTTTCGCAATTTAAAACGCCTTCGAGCCATTCATCTGCTCGTCATGCATTACCAAAAACAACGCCTCATGCAGATGATATGTCTGGCATGCCGATGGCAGCGATGCCGCACATGATGGATATGAAGAATCCACATTCTGCACACTCATCCAGTCATACGCCAAAGCATTCGCTGCAACATGTTTTCCAAGAAACAAATATTCCATCGTCTGTTTTAGCGTCGAAAGTCACTGAATCAAAAGCTTCAACAGCAAGCCTACTACAGCCTCAAGTTGAACCGAATCACCAGAACCATCCGCAGTGTAGTTTCTGTTTATTGCTCGGTCACTCGGTCTTGCCTCCGCTGCATGTGGTCATTGCTGTTTTACTGACAGTCGCCATTTCAACGCTGACTGTTAAAGCGAAAGCTGTTGATGCCGCTTTCCTCAATCAAAATAAAAACCTCCGTCCTCAAGGCCGCGCGCCGCCATTGTTCATTTCTTAAAACAGTTTTAAACGACATTTAAAATCTTTAACGCTCACTGTGGTTGGCTCAATAGCCTTGCATTGTCTCGTTTGGATTGTCTGTTTTGCTGTCTATTTGCATCGCCTGTTTCTGTGCCTATGTAAAAAATAGGTGCTCACTCATGCTGTATAAATTATTTTTGGAATGAACATGAATACGATGATTTCATCACGTCGCACTTTTCCACAGACCTTACTTGCGGTTGCTGTAATGGGTTTTTTTAGTCAATCAGCTGTCGCACACGATGGTGTGGTTCATCAAGACGCTGATTCTGCGCAAACGTTGCCGACCATTCTCGTCAAAGCGAACAACAGTAAGTCCAATCAAATCGCCGATAATGACATTACCCGTCAATTTCCAGCTTCGACGGCGAGCGTCACCGCTCAACAAGCTGCGACATCCATTAACGTGGTGAACACCGAAGATGCGCTCAAATATTTACCCAACGTGCTGGTGCGTAAACGTTATATCGGTGATTCAAATGCACCGCTTGCGACACGCACGACGGGTGTGAATGGGAGTGCGCGGAGTTTGATTTTTGCTGATGGCGTGTTGTTGTCAACGCTGGTCAATAACAACAACGGCAATGGTTCACCGCAATGGTTTATGGTTGCGCCTGAAGAAATTTCCCGTGTTGACGTATTGTATGGCCCATATTCGGCCGCGTATGCAGGTAACTCCTACGGTGCTGTCGCAGAAATCACGACCAAAATGCCGCAGAAATTTGAAGCCAGTGCAGTTGTGCGCGGCACCTCACAGAACTTCGACGAGTATGGTACGAAGGATCAGTCGGGTGCTCAGCAATATAGTTTTTTCCTCGGCGATCGGATAGGTGATTTTGCGTGGACATTAAGTGCGGCGCATTTAGACAGCGATAGTCAGCCGATGTCATTTGGTACGATTGCCCAATCGACTAAAGCGGCAACCGCAAATTTGCCTGTTATTACGGGTGCAATCGCTGATCAAAATCGTACAGGTGGCGGCATTCAAGTGGTCGGTGCAGGCAACTTTGTACGTACCGTTCAAGATAATATCAAAGTCAAAGTGGCTTATGATTTTAGCCCGACATTGACCGCGTCTTACTTGCTAGGCTTTTGGCAGAATAAAGCGGATGCCAATGCGCAAACCTTTTTGCGTGATCCAGCAGGTCAGCCGTATTATGGTGGTTCAGGTAATGTAAATATCGGTGGCTATTCCTATAGCGCAAGCAGCATTGCAGGCCAGTTCTCCAGTAATAACGTGGAGCAGCAGCGTTTGATGCAGGGTTTAAACATCAAAACTCAAAATCAAGATGGTTTTAATTGGGCGCTCATTGCCAGCAATATGCGTTATTTGAAAGATCAAACACGGACTTCGACAGGGCTTTATCCTGCTGCAAAAGATAGTGGTGCAGGTCGTATTAGCGATGCGAGTGGCACAGGTTGGTCAACGCTTGATCTGAAGGGTAGTTGGACTGCGCAAGATGGAGTTTTAGCTGCGCATGAATTCGGCTTTGGCGCGCATGGTGATTGGTTCGAGTTGGAAAGCCCAACTTATAACACCACCGATTGGATTTCTGGTAGCAAGGGAAGTTTGTTCAGTAACTCAAAAGGTCAAACGCAAACACGCGCACTGTGGTTGCAAGATGTTTGGCAACTGACACCTGTGCTGAAAGCCACGGTTGGTGGGCGTTATGAGCAATGGAAAGCAACTGATGGTTATAACTTTTCAACGGCAAGTAATGGCAATAGTTTCGCTGTTAATCAGCCTACAGTTGAAAAATCAGGTTTCTCACCAAAAGCGTCGCTCGCGTGGACAATGAATGATGTGTGGACAGTGACAGGTTCCGTGGGTAAAGCATTGCGTTTCCCTACGGTCGGCGAGCTGTATCAAAACGTGCAAACTGGCACGACATTTACCCAGCCAAATCCGTATTTGAAACCTGAAAATGTTTTGTCGAATGAACTTGCGCTTGAGCGTAAAACCGATGACAGTCAGTTGCGCATTTCTGTGTTTCAAGAACGCGTCAAAGATGCGTTGATTTCGCAAACATCGATGATTAGTGGTTTCGCTACACCAGTTTCATACACACAGAATGTCGATAAGACGCGTCAGCGCGGCATTGAGTTGGTTGCACAGCATGATGATGTATTGGTACAAGGCTTATCATTGTCAGGTAATGTGACTTATGTGAATGCCAAGATTCTAGCGAATAGCGGTTATGTGCCGACGATTGCAGGCGCGACTTCTAAAGGTAAACATACACCATATATCCCTGACTGGCGTGCGACTTTGATGGCGACGTATAAGCCAAACAGCCAATGGGCGTTTACGCTGGCAGGTCGTTATAGCGGCGAGCAATTTGCGACAGTCGATAATACCGATACCAACGCGGATACTTACCAAGGTTTTCAGAGTTTCTTTGTGATGGATGCCCGTGCAGCGTACAAGTTTGACAAGCATTGGAGTGCGGCGTTGGGTGTGGATAATCTGAATAACAGCAAGTATTTCTTGTTCCATCCGTTTCAACAACGGACTGTGTTTGGTGAGTTGAAATATACTTATTAAACTTTTTCTGCGGTTCCCTGCTTTTGATAAGGATTGCGACATCAAGGGCAAATCCTCCCTAACCCTCCTTTTGCTAAGGAGGGAACAGTTCCTCCCTTTGAGAAAGGGAGGTTAGGAGGGATTTGCTTTTGATCTTGGTGCGGAATAAGCAAAAACGTTGGGGAGATACTTATGTCTTAAGGGGTGATAGAGTGAAAATTACATTTAAACAGTATGTTTACTGAATCTTACGATCCAACAACGAGCGAATATCGGCAATACAAGAATCCAAATCCCAACCTAACCATGCAGGTTCAAACACTGAAGAGTAGTGCGCGAGTTGAGTCTGACTGACGAGTACGCGAATCGGGCATTCTTCTTCCATCATTCGCCATGGAAAAACGGGCGCGTCGGCATCTAATAAAAACGGCAAATCACGCAAATCTAAAACCATTGCCGACAAAAATTCAGGGAAGCCAATAATCGAAAACTCATCCGTGCGGCGACGAATAAACTCAATATCATCCCATTCACCCGTGACATGCGTTTCAGGCGCAGCGAAGGCAATGACACCAATTAAATGATAATCGCGCGTGGTGTGCAGCCAAGACTTATAAGTGACAGGGCTATCAACCTCAAGGGTGATCGGCTCTAGACGATGAGGCATAATGTATTGAACTTTTTATAAATTGCAGAACGAAATTGTACGCGGATTAGTGGGAAGGGTCAAAGTGCTTGTCGTATTCCAAATAATAAGCTATTTCAGTTTGGGTAACCCAAAAACACGATCAAAACCCCAGTTGAAAACAAAGCCATAGACCAAGAAAAACAGCATATAGCCTAAATCAGTGAGTAAGGCATGCCATAAACTCATCTGCATCCACCACGCGATCAAAGGTAATGTTGCTATTAGTAAACCACCTTCAAAACCTAAAGCATGAATTACCCGTCGCTTTACGGTTCGGCGGTGATCGTCTTGGCGTACTTCCCAAAGCTCAAACAGTTTATTGAATGTCATATTCCAGACCATAGCAATCAATGACATGATTACAGTCAAGATGCCAATGTGTGCAAGACCTTCATCAAAGATCCAAGCAAATAGTGGCACTGCAATGATTAGCCCGATGATTTCAAAGGACAGGGTGTGAATGACTCGACGTTTAATACCTTGCATGATTCTAATATCCTAAAGGATTAAACATATTGTGCCGCAGCATGACCCGAAGCCCACGCCCATTGAAAATTAAAGCCGCCTAAATGCCCAGAAACATCAACCACTTCACCGATAAAGTATAAGCCCGCTTGTTTCTTACTTTCCATCGTTTTGGATGAAAGCTCTGCGGTATCAACGCCGCCTAATGTCACTTCGGCAGTGCGATAGCCTTCGGTGCCTGACGGCTTTTGTGACCAGTTTTTCAATAAATGAGCAATTTCTTCTAACACCGTATCAGGCATTTGTCCCATCGGCGTTTCAGCATGATTTTCCCAAAGTAATGTTTGTAGTTCTAGCACAAGGCTTTTGACTAAACGATCATACAGCAGTGTGCGGAGCATCGATTTTGGATGTTGTTGTTTTTGTTGTTTGAGCCAATCAGCTAGTTCTGATACGTCTTCGGTTGGAAATAAATCCATGGTAATCGATTCGCCGACATTCCAATAGTTCGAAACTTGCAACGCTGCGGGGCCGCTAATGCCGCGATGGGTAAACAAGATCGCTTCGCTAAACGTCACCGTTTCGCTACTCATCGTACCGTCAACGGCGATGCCTGACAGGCGTTCCGTCACGGCTTTAAAACCATCGGTAAAGGTAAATGGCACCAGTCCTGCGCGTAATGGTAATACCGTATGTCCAAATTGCTTGGCGACATCATAACCAAAGCCGCTTGCACCAAGCGTGGGAATTGATAATCCACCACTCGCAATGACTAATGATTCTGCGAAATAGATACCTTGATTTGAGGTCAGTTTAAAGCGGGCAGATGGGTTTTCCTTTGTGCCATCAATGGCATTAATTTGATTCACTTCACAATGGGTTTTAATCGTCACGTTTACTTTTTCGCATTCCGCGAGCAGCATGTTGAGGATGTCTTTGGCGGAGTCGTTGCAGAACAGTTGTCCGTGTTTACGCTCGTGATAGGGAATTTTGTATTTTTCCACCATCGCGATAAAGTCCCACTGTGTATAGCGATTCAGCGCTGAAATACAGAAGTGCGGGTTGTTGGAAATGAAGTTTTCGGGTTCGACGAATAGGTTGGTCATGTTGCAACGACCACCGCCTGACATGAGGATTTTTTTGCCGACCTTGTTGCTGCTATCGAGCACCAGAATGCGTCGTCCGCGTTGCCCTGCGTGGCTTGCACACATCAGGCCAGATGCGCCTGCGCCGATAATAATTACGTCAAAGCTATTCATTCAAAAGCACTCATGCGGAACAACTCAAGCTTGAAACTATAAAGGACGGCATTATACGCGATTTTGCGTTGGGCTTGGTTTTACCTAGACATAGCTCATTGAGCCTGTCGAAATGTGCGGATTCATCGCAGATGGTAGTTGAGATTGCAACGATGACAGGCTCAGTGAACTTAAAAGTAGTTAAAGATCGTTGCTAAACCGATTACTTAAATTCCCCTGCAATCCACCCGTATGAATCGCCAGAATCCGACTATTTGCAGGAAAGTAGCCACGCTCAATCAAATCAAAGATACCAAATAGCATCTTTGCCGTATAAATCGGTTCGATTTCAATGTCAGTTTGCTGCTGAAAGTTCTGAATAAACTGGAGTAGTTCAGGCGTGGTTTTGGCATAGCCGCCAAAGTGATAATCGAGGCATAAATCCCAATGACTTCGTGTCGTCCATTGTCTGATTTCATCAAACAGGAAGTCGCCTTTTAAGGCGGGAAATCCCAAGACTTTTTGTGTGTTGCTACTTGAGTTAATGATGCCTGCAATCGTGCCACCTGTGCCGACGGCGCAGCAGACAAAGTCAAAATCCTGTTTATCTTGCTCGGTTAAGATTTCCTCACAACCTTGTACGGCAAGCTGATTTGTTCCACCTTCTGGAATCAAGTAAAACGTGCCGAATTGTTGTTTAAGGTGTTCGATATAGTCCGTGTCAGTTTTTCTGCGGTAGTCGCTGCGGCTGATGAAGTGTAGCTTCATGCCCTTGTTTTGGGCTTGGCGTAGTGTTGGATTATCTACAATCTTATCAATCAGTTCTTCGCCACGAATAATACCAATAGTTTTAAAACTGCATTCCTGTCCAGCAGCGGCAACAGCGGCAATGTGATTGGAGTACGCGCCACCAAAAGTGAGAAGAGTAGTTAAGCCTTGGGCTTTGGCTTCGATGAGGTTGTATTTGAGTTTACGAAATTTATTACCTGAGATCGTCGGGTGAAGGCGGTCTTCACGTTTTAGGTGTAGTTGGATGCCTTCTGGAAAAGTGAAGGTGAGTCGTTGGTTTTCGCTGAGTTCATGTGGGTGAATCATAGTTGGATTTATTAAGGTCTTAATCTGGTTATTATACGTTTGTTACGTTAACATGCATGCCGCAGATGTAAGCTTTATACGTTTGTTTAAAAATAAAAAAAGAGAAACTCATGAGATCAATCATCGAAAATACACTTGCCCTCAGCGGCACATTCTTATTAGCGGTAGGCATCATATTTTTAGTTTCATCGTTGATCATTTTGTTGATCGGTTTAGTGACCAAAGATCCACTTAAAAAAACGAAAACGTAATCCTTACTAAAGAAAATCCTACATCTGGCTGCCAGTTTATAATTGGTCGGCACAGGCATTTGCGCGTTACAGTTTAATTTTTTTCCATTAAGAATCGGCTAGTTAAATAAATGAATAAACCTTTAATGATTTTGCTGTCACTGATTGTGTGTGTGATGGGCGGCGCGTGTGCGACACCGGATTTGTATTCTAAGCCTGTGAAAACATCTGTGCCTAGGTATAAACCCTCTTTCAATGAGGAAGTCAGTAGTTTTTTGATTACGAATGATCAGCAACAACTCGTGATTATTGGGAAAGAACACCATTATATTTTTCCGATTTATAACGATTTGAGAGAAACCCTGATGTGGAGTGGTCGCTCAAAGATTATGGCGAGTAATCTACGTTTTGTGATCAGTAAAGATAACAAAATCAATGGTTATTATGATTTGATAACAAGGGATGGGGTGACGCTGACTAATGCAGATAAAACTTTCCTGGATGAACATAATTTTTACTTTAATGGAATAAAAGAATACGTGCGTTCAAGCCAGTTAAGAAATGGCAAGGTATATTCTGCGGGAAAATTTAAAATGCCCGCAAGTCAGTCATTTAGTCAGCCTTATTCTCTGAATATTTCATATGATTACGCGACTGCTGGAGCCGTTGCGGGGACTCATGTCGCTAATGCAGGCGCTGTCGCAGAAAGAGTTTTACTGACTCCACTCGCTATTGCTGCGGATGGCGCACTTGTTGTTGGTGCCGTGGTTGCAAGTCCAATCATCTTGCTATTCTTATCGATGAGTGGCGGTTCTCATTTTGGACAATAGTGTTAGAAAATGATGACTTTCCCTAACTTTGATCCTACAACCGCTCATGCCATTCATTTCACCCTTGAATGGCTGGCGATTTTCGCAGGTGTGCAGACCTACCGAGTGATTAAGCGTCGCAAAGGCATTGCTCAGATTACTGATGGCAACTCGTTCTATGTCATTTTGGGTTGTATCTTGGGTGCGGCGATTGGTAATAAATTATTATTTGTCATTGAGTGCCCTCAGTTGTGGGCGACTCAAGGTTGGCTGATGTTGGTGCAAGGTCAAAGCATTGTTGGCGGCTTACTCGGCGGCTTACTGGGCGTTGAACTCGCAAAAAAACTGATTCATCAAACCCAATCAACGGGTGATGATTTTATCCTGCCATTGATCGTTGGAACGATTGTCGGTCGCATTGGTTGCTTTCTCGCAGGATTGAATGACGGAACGTTTGGTAATGTGACGACATTGCCGTGGGGCATTGATTTTGGCGATAGCATGTATCGACATCCAACTCAAATTTACGACATGCTGGCGGTGAGTTTCATCGGGCTTTTGTTGTGGCTAAATCGAGCCAAACTCTCTCAATCCTCAGGTCTATCATTCAAAATTTATTTAGCCAGTTATTTGTTGTGGCGGTTTATCGTTGATGGTTTTAAACCAGTTCCTTATGAGTACGCATTCGGTTGGTCAGGCATTCAATGGGTCTGCCTATTGGCACTGTGTATTTATGTGCCGCTCCTCATTAAACAAAGTTTTCAGTTGAAGCGTGTTGCTTCTCAATCATCATTTTAATAAAGAAAAAAGAGTTATTACATGGCTAATGTTCGCCCGTATTTGTTCTATGACACCACCAGTTCAGTCTGTAGCACCTGTCTGTATCCTGTTGAAGCAAAGATCATTATTAAAGACGAAAAAGTCTATATGGACAAATGGTGTCCTGTGCATGGCATGGAACGTGTGCTGGTGATGGATGATGCCGCGTACTACCGTCAGTGCCGTGAGGTCTATATCAAAAAACCAGAAATGCCGCGTAATTTCGCCACAAAAATGGAATATGGGTGTCCTTATGATTGCGGCTTATGTCC
The DNA here is from genome assembly GCA_964373145.1 of uncultured Moraxellaceae bacterium. Lineage (GTDB taxonomy): Bacteria > Pseudomonadota > Gammaproteobacteria > Pseudomonadales > Moraxellaceae > Aquirhabdus. The sequence continues at coordinate 1,696 of CAYJUB010000016.1, read as the reverse complement.
CGATCATATGCAGCATGCGTGCTTGTCGGTCGTGGAAATTACTGACAACTGCAATTTAGCCTGTCCTGTGTGCTATGCCGATAGTGGTCCCGCGCGACAAACGCATCGCTCACTGGATGAAGTCAGGGCTATGTTTGAGGCGATTGTCAAAAGCGAAGGTGAACCAGATGTGGTGCAGATCTCTGGCGGTGAGCCGACGATGCATCCGCAGTTTTTTGAAATTATGGATATGGCGCGCACTTATCCAATCAAGCATTTAATGATCAATACCAATGGTCTACGCATCGCCAATGATCCTGAGTTTGTCGCTCAACTCGCAACCTATGCGCCTGCTTTAGAGATTTATTTGCAGTTTGATTCGATGGTTGATGCGAAGTTACAGGTGTTGCGTGGTGCAAATCTAGTAAAGACACGGCAAGCGGCATTGCAAGCGTTAAACCTGCATAAACTCTCGACGACATTGGTTGTAACGCTAAAAAAAGGGCTGAATGACGATGAAATTGGCGACATTATCCAAGAGGGTTTACGTCATCCTTGCGTGCGCGGCGTGACTTTCCAACCGATTCAAGATGCGGGTCGTGTGGAGGATTATGATCCGTTATTGCATCGCCTGACCGTGTCTGAAATTCGACGTAAAATCGCTGAACAATCAAATCTGTTTACTTTGGCGGACATCGTGCCTGTGCCTTGTAATCCCGATACTTTGGCGATGGGCTACGCGCTACGCAGTCAAGGTGGCGGGGCCGTTCCTTTGACGCGTTATATCGATCCGCAAGTGTTGATTGATGGGGATAGTAATACGATTATTTTTGAGAAAGATGAGGGCTTTAAGGCGCGTGCGAAAGAGCAGTTATTTAAGGTCATGAGCACCAATCATTCACCTGAATCGCAAGCGAATTGTTTGAGTGAGTTGTTGTGTTGCTTGCCGAGTATTGATGCGCCTGATGTGGGTTATGACCAAGTGTTTCGGGTGATGATTGTGCAGTTTATGGATGCGTATTCGCTTGATATTCGAAGTTTGAAAAAATCATGTATTCAGTTCGCGACCGCTGATGGGCGGCTGATTCCGTTTGAGAGCTATAACTTGTTTTATCGTGATCAGAAAGCCAATAAGCTCAATGAGATTCGGACTGAGTTGAAAAAAGGATTTGAAGCGCGACGGGCAGGAAGGATTATTTAAGGTTTTCTGACTGACAAATGATGAGCTGATGAGGGGAGCCCGTCTGCCAGATGTTGTGAAGGTATCCTTCGTCAATCATATCCTATGATTATTTTCATATTGAAAGAAATGGCTTTAAGTTTGAATTAATTCCTGTTTTAGATATTAAAGAAATTAAACAAGCTAAGAACATTACAGATTTAAGTCCTTTTCATACAATATGGATTAAAGAAAATACTGAAAATACAGATGAGATTAGATTAGCAAAGAAATTTTTAAAGGAAAATGGATTGTATGGGGCTGAGACGCATATTAAAGGTTTTTCTGGATATACAATTGAAATTTTAGTTATTCATTATAAAACATTTTTTAATCTTGTTAAGAATGCTTCTCAATGGAATAAAAAAGAGATTATTGATGTTAAAAATTATTATAAAAATAAAGAATCAGCATTTAAAGAAATAAATAAATCTAAATTATCAAATTTGATCGTTATTGATCCCATTGATAAAAGTAGAAACACTTCTGCTGCCTTAT
>CAYJUB010000015.1:2538-15085 GCA_964373145.1 uncultured Moraxellaceae bacterium | reverse complement strand
CTGCAAATCAGGATCATAAATCCAAACCGTTTTTCCACAAGTCACAATCACTTGCTTCAGTGGAGTCGTTGTTTCCCAGCGGAATAAACCTTGGCGCTTGACGTACATCACGCCACTAAAGGTTTGACCCAAATGAGTTGACTTCAAGCCCTGCTGCTTGGGTACGGGCAATGCTTTGCTGTGTGCAGTCGGTTTGGTCGTTTGATTAAAATTCGCCTGCAAGCTACTTACTTTATTCAATAAACCATTCAGATTTTTTGTCGCTTGAGCTTGTGTTGCAGCCACTTGCGTGGTCATTTGTGTTGCTGGTACCGCAGATGCAAACATTGGCATCGTTAAAACAATGGACATCGCCAACACACTGAACGAACGACTCATACTCTTCCCCAATTTAAACCTGTGAAATCAATCATCTTTAATGATGATATTTTGCCGTGAGTTTACCTTGCATTCCACAACGGTTTTGTGTGAATTACAGCGCTTTCGATGATATTCGGTAAAAATTATGGTGAATTAAGGAGATAAAAAAAGCACCTTATACGAGAAAGGTGCTTATTAAACAGATTCATTCAAATCTGAATGAATGTATTCGATTTATTTCTTTGTTTTATTTCTTAGCTTTCATATCAATGATTTTACAAACCAATTTCAATTTAAGCTGCATACGCTTATTCACTTTTACCGCGACAAAGTAATCCGCACAATTAAAGTCTTTATCGAAATAAGCGTCTTTAGAAAAAACTGCGCCACAACTACGATATTTTTTAATCAATGAGGGCACATCTTTTTTGCGGTATTTCAGTGAAACTTCTTTGTCTTTACCCTCGAAGAAATTAGCTTCTTCATTTTCAATCTGTAAATACTCTTTCAGATTAAAAGCTTTGAGGCTCTTAATTTTTTTACTTTTTGCTTTGTCGTGGATGTAACCTTCGGTCGCGATGATTTTTTCGCTTTTAACACCAAGGTTCACGCTGACGGTACCAATCAGATATTTAGCGTCCAGCTCTCTCACAATCAGCGGTACCATACCCATCCACAATACGGATAATGCCTTGCCGCCGCGATAGGCTTCATCGACGCAGGTGCGTCCAATTTCGTAGACTTCTTCTTTATCTTTTAAATATTCATCCAAATTGAACTCTAATTCTGAGTAGTAGCTGCCCAACTTTTCTTTGGCTTTAGGTGTGACAACACGAGTACATGCAGCGATTTCATTGGTTCTGGTGTCGCGTACTACAACGTGAATGCTGTATTCATCAAAGCGATCAACGTCTATCCCTTGATCAAAATAAATTCCATACGCCGAACCAAAAACACGTGCACGAAAGCGTTGCACTTCAGCAATCGTTTTGGCGTCACTAACCACTTCACACTTGAGTGCTGGGACTTTTTTAGGTGGCTTACTTTTGAAACTTTTTAGCGCGCCTTTAGGCATAAAACGTAAAACGGGACCAGTGCGTAATATGGTGGCCTGCATATTTAATTTCCGATGTGTAGACTATTATTTGTACTTCATCGTAGCGAGAAAATATGACAGTTTTAAGACGATGGTTGATAGATTTAGTTAAGCATTTGTCGTTGAATATTATTTTTATTATCAACAATATGAACATTAACTCATGTTTAACTACATTTCGAGGTGAGACACCCAATAAAAAATCCGCCAAAAGACGGATTTTTTTATTACTTAATCATTCAAAACTTATACACCAATCGCACCCAACAACTTCGAACGCTTCGCTTTGACTTGCGGATCTTTATTATCAAATCTCAAGATCCCGTTTTCAAAAGAACTCTTGCGTAAATGCACACGGTCTGCCAAATAGTTATTCATCACCAACCACGGCGCTTTTGAACCTTGACGAGGTAATGTACTTGCAGCACGGGCAATGTAACCCGCATGAATACTGCCCATGACGGTATCTTTGGTTTTGCAGCCTTCATGATCTTGTGCAAGTACGGTTTGATAACCTTTCTTGTCCATAAAATTCAGCAAACGGCAAACATATTCCGCAGCAATATCGACCTTGAGTGTCCATGATGCATTGGTGTAACCCACAATCAGTGCGGCATTCGGGACATTCTCAACCAAGATACTCTCGTACATCAGATTTTCATTCGGATTGAAGTTCTTGCCATCCACTTCAACCTCAGTGCCACCAAGCATCTGCACATTCAAACCTGTCGCAGAAACAATAATATCGGCGTTCAACACTTTGCCTGACTTGAGGATAATGCCATCTTCAGTGAAACTTTCGATATGATCGGTTTCGATACTCGCTTTGCCTTGTCGCAATGCTTTAAACAAATCACCATCAGGCACGACGCACAAACGCTCATCCCAAGGATTGTAGTTCGGCGTGAAATGACGCATATCAATGTTTTTACCGACTTGATGCTTCACCGCAGTGAGCAATAACTTACGCATGACTTTAGGTTGTGCGAGTGACATTTCGTAGATTGCTTTTTGCAGTCCAATATTACGACCACGGGTAATTTTATAAGCCAACGCACCTGGCATGACTTTCTTGAGTTTGTCGTAAACAAAATCAACCGATGGCACTGACGCAATGTAGGTTGGTGAGCGTTGCAACATCGTCACATGACCCGCTTTATCAGCCATGGATGGCACCAGCGTAATTGCAGTTGCACCACTACCAATGATCACCACACGCTTACCACTGTAATCCAAACCTTCTGGCCAGTGTTGTGGGTGAATGATCTGACCTTTGAATTTATCTTGATTTGGGAAATCTGGGCTATAGCCTTGGTCATAGTTGTAATAACCTGTACAACCGAGCAAGAAATTGGCTGTCCACTCTTCGGCTTGTTTGGTTGCACCGTTATAGACGGTTAATGTCCACAATTTTTGTTTTGACGACCATGATGCTTTCTTGACATGACGTTGATAATTGATATGTTTCGGAATATCGTTTTCTTTTGCGGTATCATTCAAATAACCGCGAATTGATGCGCCATCGGCAAGTACCTTGGATTCTGTCCACGGTCTAAATTGATAGCCAAATGTTGACATGTCCGAATCTGAGCGAATACCAGGATAACGAAACAAATCCCATGTGCCGCCCATTGCTTCACGGCGCTCAAGAATGGCAAAGGTTTTCTTTGGGCAATCGCGCTTCAAATGGCACGCCATGCCAATGCCAGAAATACCCGCACCAACAATCAACACATCAAAATGCTTCTGGTTCATATGCTACTCTAATTGTTCAGGATGGACAGGCATAAACATAGCACAAAGTTGACAATAGTCAATGTCAACTTCAAAAAATATATTATTCACACACCACACAATACAACAACAATTACTTTAAAATCATAATTTTAATAAAATAAAAACGACTGAAATATTTCCATCAAACTGCATATAGAGCAGCTCTTTTTTGAGTCAAACAACTGTATTCATCTACGAATGAATCTATTTCTATCAGAATACTCCTTATTGGATCCATATACAAAATTCACCAAATGGTCAATCTATTTAATGACAAGCCCCCCCCATACTTATGAACCCTTAACACTTAGCTAGATCTAAAACTTCACTTATCAGTACAAGCCTTGTATCATTAGCATTGGTATAAAATTTATGCGTTCAGGACGATACATAAAGATGCTTCATTCATATTCAAAAGCATTGAAAAAATTTCGTATTTTATATCCCCTTACTGCATACACCTTAATTTTCATGTGTTGTTATACCCAAGTGCTTGCTGACACAAACCTTCAAACATCACCCTTCAAAAAAGAAGAAGAAGTCAAACGAATCGTATTGGGAATTATGAGCTATACAAAATGGGTACCCCCACCTGTACCCATTCAGCTATGTGTTGTCGGCTCAACCAAATACACTTCCTTGATTGAGCATCTCGACACCAGTCAAACACTGACTAAAATAGTGGTGACCAAACAAAATAACGACATCAATATCATCAGTACGCAATGTGATGTAATTTATTTTGGTGATATTGCGCCGAATGAACAGCAAAAAGTAATTGCAGCAAGACACAACCGTCCGATACTTCTCTTGAGCGAAAGTAATCCGACCTGTGAAATCGGCAGTAGTTTTTGTTTAAATACTGAAAACTCACCAATGACATTTACAGTCAACATGGATTCTCTGGTACGCAGCGGCGTGCACGTCAACCCCAATGTTTTACTTCTGGGCAGTAAGAAAAGGAACACCCAATGAAGCAAAACCTTGTTAATGTGTTTAACTATCCAAAACAACCCACGCTCAAACACATCTTCAGGAAAACACATTTCTTAGTGCTGCTCATCACACTCTTGATTTGCGGTTCCTCACTGTCTTTTTTATCTTTTTTTGCATTAAATAGTTATGCTCAGAAAAACCTGCAACTGATTGCGAGTACCATCAGCTATCGAGTTGAAGCGGGCGTCGTGTTTAACGATCAATCTGCAATACAAGAATCAATTAACAAAATTTCTTATCGAGATGACTTTTCACAAATTAAAATTATTAATATGCAAAACAAGGTTCTCGCTGAACTGACTCATCGAGAAAATAACTCATTCGGCTGGCTCGTAGATATATTTAGCCACGCCTTCTTCATACAACCTATTTCTGAACCCATCATGCATGGTGATCAAAAAATTGGGACGGTATGGGTCACTGGTAGTGCGGCAGTGATGACCAAATTTTTAGGTCAAGTGATTATTGGCTTATTCTTCTGCTTAATCATTACCATGATTTCGGTCAGTTATTTTTCTTTACGAACTCATCGCTATATCGTTCAATCTTTAGAAAAAATGACGACGGTTGCACATTTAGTCAGGGAACAACGTGCGTTCAACCTCAGACTCCCTCGCATTGAAATTTTAGAACTCAATGAATTAAGTCAGGACTTCAATGCATTATTGGAAGAGATTGAACTTTGGCATGAACATTTACGCCTAGAAAACGATACCCTTGCCTATCAAGCACAACATGACAGCCTCACAGGATTAGCGAATCGTGGCTTTTTTGAGAAGCGTTTAGACGTTTTATTTAATCAAGCAAAAAACAACTCTATGTTGGCATTATTATTTTTTGACAATGATCGCTTCAAAGAAATTAACGATACTTATGGTCATGCAGCTGGCGATTTTGTTTTAACCCAAACTGCCCTTCGTTTAAAATCTCGTTTACGCAAACAGGACTTTTTAGCGCGCTTGGGCGGTGATGAATTTGCCGCGATTCTACCGCAGATCATTGATCGCAAAAATGCGATTAAAGTTGCAGAATCAATACTAGATGGATTGAATGAGCCGATTACCTTACCAGATGGGCAAGAACTCATGATCCACTTAAGTATCGGCATCGCGCTATCATCGCATTGCGCAACGCCTCCGCAATTACTAGCCAAAGCAGATAGTGCAATGTATCAGGCAAAACGTGTACCATCAAACAGCTGGTATCTCGCTAACTAAGATGCCAGATACAGTAGCTTGGTGATGTATAATAAGCAATCGAGTCATTTTTTGAAGTGGTCTATGAAATTGTATAAAATTATTGGTTGTGCCTGTGCAGTTTTAGTATTAACCGCCTGCCAAAATCTAAACGGATTTACCAAGCAGCAAGTACAGGTTTTAAAAGCGCAAGGATTTACCGAAGGCAATGACAATTGGTCTTTAGGCTTGTCTGAAAAACTGCTCTTCAATATTAATGAGTCCGTTATTAAATTAGAGACTTATCAGAAAATTGTCGAGATTGGACAACAACTGCATCAAGTCCAAATCAAGCATCTACAACTCAACGGCTACACCGACAACTCAGGGGCAGCAAGCTATAATCAAGCGCTGTCACTGAAACGCGCTCAAGCGGTGGCTGAACCTTTGATCAAAGGCGGTATTCCAGCCAACGGTATCAAAGCCTCAGGACTCGGTGAACAAAATCCTATTGCCGATAACGCAACAGAACAAGGACGTAGTGAAAATCGCCGCGTAGCGATTATTGTGAAACCTTAAACGTCTGATTAATCAGTTTCATACGATATGATTCACGCCTAAAAAGCTTAGATTTCAGACAATATTAGATTTTTTCACTCTCCGATCTACCTGAAATCGCATTACAATATTCTTGATCGCCCATAAAAAAATCCGCCAAGCGGCGGATTTCTTTACATCTTAGGCTTTGCCTAAAATTATGCAGCAACTACAGGATCAACGATCACGTAGCGACGACCGAATGCACCTTTAACCGCAAAGCGCAGGATGCCATCAGCAGTTGCGAACAAAGTATGGTCACGGCCCATACCAACGTTTGCACCAGCATGGAATTCAGTACCGCGTTGACGCACGATGATGTTACCAGCGATGATCTTTTGACCGCCGTACATTTTTACACCGAGCATCTTAGGATTGGAATCGCGACCGTTGCGGGTTGATCCACCAGCTTTTTTATGTGCCATGAGTTTTAACTCCTCAAGCGTAAATAAGATTTAAGAAACAAGTTTGTAACCAACGTTTGGAACAACAAATCAAAAATTATGCGGTGATCGCAGTGATTTTGATTTCTGTGTACCATTGACGATGACCTTGTTCTTTGTGGTAATGCTTACGGCGGCGATGCTTAACGATACGGATCTTGTCATGGCGACCATGGCTCAGGATTTCGTAAGTGACGCTTGCACCAGCAACAGTAGGCGCGCCGATTTGGATGTTGTCACCATCCACAACCATCAAAACTTCATTATCAGTGATGCTGTCGCCAGTTGCTGCTTTTAACAGTTCAACTTTCAAGTATTCACCAACAACTACACGGTGCTGTTTACCACCGCTTTTAATTACTGCATATGCACTCATGGTACGTACTCGCTTAGACCCGTATTCGCGGTGCCGACACCAAAATTGTCTCGGGCTTCAAACCTGCGTTACTGGGTTGATTCATACAAATCATTAGACCGCGCAGTGTAGAGATTTTGCGTGGCGACGACAAGCAATATTTTGCACATTTTATCACCAGTATTGTTCGTTTTTTATCAATCAATTCGTGCTCTCACATTTTTTGCATAAAATTTGAATGTATAGACTGGAAGTTAAACGCTAGGACGGTTAGCATGGACGCGGCTTTATTGAGACTTAGGATGTTAACCCTAGAAACCCTTAGTCACTCCTAGACGAGTAACGCCTAGGAAAACTAAGCACATGTACGGCCAATTTCATTGCATTTTTAAAGACTCATTGTCGTGAATGGAATCTCAAACTCTTGTTTTAAGAGCAATTTTGTTTTAAGAGCAGCTTTATAAATGACCGACTTCAATCGCATCTTACATCCTGTCGCTGATGACTTTACCGCTATGGATCACTTCATCCAAACGGGGATTAACTCAAAAGTACCACTCGTACTGAGCGTAAGTCGCTACGTTGTTGAAGCGGGTGGCAAACGTATGCGCCCACTCATGTCATTGCTCGCTGCACGTGCTTGCGGTTTTGCCAATGGCGACAACGCGCAGCACACTGATCAGCACCTTAAATTCGCGGCGATCATTGAAATGTTGCACACTGCGACACTGGTTCATGACGATGTCGTCGATGAGTCAGGCTTACGTCGGGGTCGCCCTACAGCCAATGCAACGTGGACCAATGCGACAGCGGTATTAGTCGGCGATTATTTGATTGCACGTGCATTTGATTTATTGGTCAAACTCGGTGATTTAGAACTGCTGCACATCATGTCGAGTGGCACGTGTGAAATTGCTGAAGGTGAAGTATTGCAGTTGCAACATCAACATAATCCAGACTCGACTGAAGCGGATTATCTACAGATTATTTATGGCAAGACTTCACGTCTATTTATGCTGGCGACCGAAGGCTCTGCTCTACTCGCAGATACCGAACATTTGCGCTTACCCTTAAAAGCTTACGGCGAACATTTTGGTAATGCATTTCAGATCATTGATGATATTTTGGATTACACGTCTGACGCAGCGACTTTAGGTAAAAATATCGGTGATGACCTTGCTGAAGGTAAACCGACATTACCACTCATTGCGACCATGCAGCGCGTGCATATAAAAGATAATGAAATGATTCGCCTCAGCATCCAAACTGGCGGTCTCAATGACTTGGACAAAATCGTCGAATTGGTCAAAAACAGCGGTGGTTTGGAATATTGCCAAATGCGCGCGAAGCAAGAAACCGAATTGGCGATTGCGGCACTCAGTCCCTTGCCTGAATCGATCTATAAAGATGCGCTGATTAATTTGGCGAAGTTAGCATTGGATCGTTTGAAGTAATTCGTGCTAGTTGTTGAATGAAAATATCCTTTGTGTAGGGGCAGACCTGTGTGTCTGCCCTTTTTTATGCTGCCATTTTTGTTTCTATTCTGACATTTTCCTAAAATGTGGGCGAACACTGAGGTTCGCCCCTACAACATTGCCACTATGCTTTGCATCATTTTTCTGCATCTTCTCAAACTAAAAAACTGCAGCGCCTTAGCATCCATTTTTTGTATAAACATCGCGACTCGTCTTAAAATCATAAACAAATAAAAATATTTAGATTATCGAATGAGTCACTTAAGTAAAAGTAAATAATAAGTAGAAATTAATACAAATACCTTCAATATCAATAAATAACGGCACACATCTCAGCTTTTTTCGAAATACTATTCTTATCAATTTAATTCAAATTGTCACTTGCATGAATCTGTACTAAGTAGTACTCTTTAGAAACTATACTGTTCAGTACTCTTTTTTAAACAGCCTGATGCTTTCATGCTGACTTTGTGTTGCAATCTCATTCATTGAACATAAACAAAAATGATTCACGGACATTCATTCACCATTTTTTTCACATTGCCGTCTTCAACAAAACGTAATCGTTTTACATTATCGATTCAATTAAGTATTGGCTAAGTAGTGTTTTACTCGCGCCGACAACCACAAAAGATCACTCGAGGTCGCCATGAAATCGCGTCACACAACACAAAACTCTTCGTTCCATGCTTCGAGCTCTAGCAGCCAAAGTGCTTGGTCTAAAGTTCTCTTACTCTCTACCCTATCCGTTAGCATTGCACTGACCGCATGTGGTAAAAAAGAAGATGCTGGCGCTGCGGCTGGCGCAGGTGCAATGCCGCCAGCGGAAGTGCTGGTCACGGTTGCTCAGAGTCAATCAGTTTCACAATATGTCGAATTGGCAGGTCGTACATCAGCCTATCAAGTGTCGCCAGTGATCCCGCAAGTGGGCGGTATTATCTTAAAACGTCTATTCCAAGAAGGCAGTACGGTTCAGGCTGGGCAAGCGCTTTATCAGATTGATCCAGCTACGACGCGTACCGATGTCGATGCCGCGCAAGCTGCGGTTCAACGCAACAAAGCCAATCTTGCTGCACTCAAAGTCACGGCAAGCCGCTACAAAGGCTTAATTGCAAGCAACGCGGTCAGTCAATTGGACTACGACAGTGCATTACAACAAGTGGCATTGTCTGAAGCTGACCTCGCTGCCAGCCAAGCAACTCTGCGTAATAGTCAAATCAAACTGGATTACGCAACAGTTCGTTCACCGATTACCGGTCAAAGCGGCGTATCTAGCGTGACTGCTGGCGCGCTGGTTGTTGCCAATCAGGCAACGCCTTTGGTGACGATCCAACAAAATGATCCAATGTATGTCGATATCAGCCAATCCAGCGCGGACATGCTGAAACTACGTCAACAAATTTCAGCGGGAACGCTGGGCAAACCGCAAAGTACGCAAATCAGTTTGACGCTTGAAGACGGTAGCACCTACCCGATTCAAGGTCGCTTGGAGTTCTCGAACGCCAGCGTCGATCCAGCAAGTGGTTCAGTCATTCTTCGCGCCGTTGTGCCGAATCCGTCTAGACTCCTCTTGCCGGGTATGTATGTCAAAGCCAAGATCAATCAAGGGGTTGTGCATAACGGCATACTATTGCCTCAACAAGCAGTCACCCATAATCCGAAAGGCGAAGCGACGGTCTTGGTCGTTGCGGCAGATGGCACAGTCACTCCGCGCACGATTCAAACCTCACGGACTCAAGGCGATAAGTGGATTGTCACAGGCGGACTGGAAAATGGCGAACGCGTGATCCTTGAAGGGTCACAAAAAGCACGACCGGGTTCTAAAGTCAATGCAACCGTTGCGCCAACTTCAGATGCAGGTGCAACCACACCAGCAGCCAATGCGCCAGTGGCAGCAGCAAAACCTGCACCAGCCGCGCCTACTAAAACCGCTTCGGCTCAATCATAAGGAGCGGTCAAATGTCTCGTTTTTTTATTGATCGCCCCATTTTTGCATGGGTGATTGCAATATTGGTGATGCTCGCAGGTGTGATTTCGATCATGACCATGTCTGTTGCGCAGTACCCGAGTATTGCCCCACCAACCATTTCAGTGAATGCCTTTTACCCTGGCGCATCAGCAAAAACTGCTGAAGATTCAGTGACTCAAATCATTGAACAGCAAATGAAAGGGCTGGATGGACTGTATTACATGTCTTCAACCAGCTCCTCAAGTGGTGCCATCTCGGTGACGTTGAGCTTCAAAGCAGGTACGAATCCAGACATTGCTCAAGTTCAAGTACAGAACAAGTTACAAGCAGGTATTACCCTATTGCCGACCTCTGTTCAACAGCAAGGTGTCACGGTCAGCAAGTCTGGTCGTACCTTTATGCGTGTGCTCGGGTTTGTCTCCACTGACGGCAGCATGGATCGTAATGCGATTAACGATTATGTGGTCAGTAAGATTGCCGACCCGCTGAGTCGTGTTGAAGGTGTGGGTGATATCCAAGTGTTCGGATCACAGTATGCGATGCGTATTTGGCTCGATCCTGCGAAGTTAAATAGCTACCAACTGACTACAGCCGATGTCACGGCGGCGGTTCAAGCGCAAAATGCTCAAGTATCCGCAGGTCAATTGGGCGGCACGCCAGCGGCTGTCGGTCAGGCATTGAATGCAACGGTAACGACTCAGAGTCTTTTGCAAACGCCAGAAGAATTCCGTCAGATTTTCCTGAAAACCAGTAGTAATGGTGCGGTCGTTCGTTTGGGTGATGTGGCGCGTGTTGAACTCGGGGGTGAAAGTTACGACACCATCGCACGCTATAACCGTGAACCTGCAACTGGGGTTGCGATCAAACTGGCGACGGTCGCAAACGCACTGAATACTGCGGCTGCTATTCATAAAAAAATGGCGGAACTGTCCAAATCATTCCCAGCAGGACTGGAAGTCATCGTGCCTTACGACACGACCCCTGTTGTGAAACTGTCGATCAAAAACGTACTGACCACATTGGCTGAAGCGATTGTGCTGGTGTTCTTGGTCATGTATTTGTTCTTGCAAAACTTCCGCGCCACGTTGATTCCGACGATTGCGGTGCCTGTGGTTTTGCTGGGTACGTTTGCTATTTTGAATATGTTTGGTTTTTCCATTAATACCCTGACCTTGTTTGCTTTGGTTTTGGCAATCGGCTTGCTGGTTGACGATGCGATCGTGGTGGTGGAAAACGTCGAACGGATCATGCACGAAGATCAAATCGGGCCTGTTGAAGCGACACGTAAATCAATGGGTCAAATTACCAGTGCCTTGATCGGGATTGGTGTGGTCTTGAGCGCGGTATTTATTCCCTTGGTGTTTTTCGGCGGCTCAACGGGTGTGATCTATCGTCAGTTCGCGGTAACCATGATTGCGGCAATGTCCTTGTCTGTATTGGTTGCATTGATTCTGACACCAGCGCTTTGTGCGACTTTGCTCAAACCTGTTGATCCAAACCATCACGAAAAAACCGGTTTCTTCGGTTGGTTTAATCGTGGATTTGATCGAAACAGCATCCGTTATCAGTCGCTTGTTGGCAAAATGCTGGCAAAAAGCTTCCGCTATATTTTTGTTTATGCAGCGGTGATTGGTTTACTTGTGTTCATGTTTTTCAAACTGCCTTCGGCGTTCCTACCCGATGAAGATCAAGGTATCTTATTTACCATGATTCAACTTCCTGCGGGCGCAACGCAAGAACGCACGATGAAAACCATCAAGCAAGTTGAAGACTATTACCTTGAAAAAGAGAAGAAAACGGTTGAAGGTGTTTTCTCGGTCGCAGGCTTTAGCTTTAGCGGTTCAGGACAGAATTCGGGTATTGCCTTTATTCGCCTGAAAGATTGGAGTGAACGTCCTACCGCTGAGCAAAGCGTGAAAGCGTTGGCTGGTCGTGCGATGGGTGCATTGTCGCAAATTAAAGATGGTTTCGTGTTCGCCTTCCCACCGCCAGCGGTGATTGAGTTGGGCACTGCGAATGGCTTCGATATGCAACTGCAAGATCGTGGTGGCGTGGGTCATGAAAAACTCATGGACGCACGCAATCAATTGCTCGGCATGGCGGCGATGGATCCGAAGTACAGCCAAACCGTGGTCGGTGTACGTCCAAATGGTCAAGATGATACGCCGCAATACAAACTGAATGTCAATCAAGCGCAAGCGGGTGCGACTGGTGTGTCATTGAGTAGTATTAACCAAACCATTTCGACAGCATGGGGCGGCGCGTTCGTCAATCAATTCCTTGATAATGGACGGATTAAGAAGGT
>CAYJUB010000015.1:0-2438 GCA_964373145.1 uncultured Moraxellaceae bacterium | reverse complement strand
CATGGGGCGGCGCGTTCGTCAATCAATTCCTTGATAATGGACGGATTAAGAAGGTTTATGTCCAAGGCGATGTCAGCTCACGCATGGCACCTGAAGACATCGGCAAATGGTATGTGCGCAGCAACTCGGGTGCAATGGTTCCATTGTCTGCCTTTACCCAAGGGAGCTGGACGTACGGTTCACCGCAGTTACAGCGTTACAACGGCTTCCCATCTGTGCAAATTCAAGGCAATGCAATGCCCAGTAAAAGCTCTGGTGATGCATTGAACGTGATGGAAGAAATCGTGAGCAAGCTACCCGCAGGTATTGGCTTTGAATGGACTGGTTTGTCGCAAGAAGAAAAAACTTCTGGCGCACAAGCACCGATCCTCTATGCCTTGTCGATGCTGATCGTTTTCCTCTGTTTGGCTGCACTCTATGAAAGCTGGTCTGTGCCATTTTCGATCATGTTGGTTGTGCCGCTGGGTGTGATGGGCGCGCTACTCGCCACCTACTTCCGAGGTCTATCAAACGACATCTATCTGCAAGTGGGCTTACTGACTGTCATCGGGATTTCGGCAAAGAATGCGATTCTGATTGTTGAGTTTGCCGCTGAATTGCAACACGAAGGCGAAGAATTGGTCCAATCCATTCTGCATGCAGTACGGATACGATTACGTCCTATTCTCATGACCTCGTTGGCGTTTATTCTTGGCGTAATGCCTCTTGCAATTAGCTCTGGCGCAGGTTCAGGTAGCCAACATGCGATTGGTACGGGCGTGATCGGAGGTATGATCAGCGCAACGATCCTCGGCGTGTTCTTTATCCCGCTGTTTTACCTGTGGATTCGTAGTATATTCAAAGGTAAACCACGACCAGCGTCATCAGCACCGATTTCATCGTCACATACACAGTCATCATTGGATACTGAAAAATGAAAATAACCCAGACACACGTTCGCTCAAGTCAAAAATCCGCGAAAGTTCTTTTCACGGTATTGGCATTGCCTTTGGCCCTATCCTTAACAATGACAGCCTGTAGTACGACTTTTTTAAGACAGCCTGACCCTGCTGCGGCAAGCAACTTGACTGCGGCGGCGTATCCAACCTTGATGAGTTCAAACGCGAATGCAACTGCTGGTGCATCGATTGCATCGCAAGGTTGGAAAGACTTCTTTACTGACCCACAGCTCAAGCAATTGATTCAATTGGGCTTGGATAATAACCGTGACTTACGTGCGGCTGCACTGAACATCGACCGCGCACGTGCGCAGTATCAATTGTCACGTTCAGCGCAATATCCAACCGTTGCAGTCACTGGCGGAACGCAAACCACAGGCAACTCATCGGATAACAGCACAACCTATCGTGCTGGTTTGGGTTTGACGGGTTATGAACTCGATTTTTGGGGACGTGTTGCCAATCTGAAAGATCAAGCCCTACAAGGTTTCTTTGCAACGCAAAGTGCGCGATCAACCGTTCAGATCAGTCTGGTCAGTCAAATCGCACAGACCTACCTTGCGCTTGCTTATGATCAAGAGCAACTGAAACTGGCGCAGCAAACGCTGGTCGCGCAAAAGCAATCTTATGATTTGAATGAAAAACAATTCAAAGTCGGCATCATCTCACTGGTTCCTGTGAAACAAGCACAGATCAGCGTGGAAAATGCCAACCTTGCGATTGCCAACTATCAAACTCAAATTGCTCAAGATCGTAATGCGCTGGCATTGCTGATTGGACAACCTGTACCCAATGAATTGATTCCAACTGGCGCGGTAAATCAAATCACTGCAAGTCCAACGCTGCCATCGGGTTTACCCAGTGAATTGCTCCAACGTCGTCCTGACATTGCACAATCAGAGTTCAATCTGAAAGCTGCAGGCGCGAACATTGCGGTTGCTCGTGGTGCTTATTTCCCATCGATTAGTTTGACGGGTAATGTCGGTTATTCGAGCACGAGTCTGTCTGATTTGTTTAAATCAGGTTCATTTGGTTGGGGCATCGGTCCTTCGATTAACTTGCCAATTTTTGATGGTGGCAGCCGTAAAGCCACGCTCGAAACTGCTCGTGTCGATCAGAAACTTGCATTGAATGCTTATGAAAAATCCATTCAAACTGCGTTCCGTGAAGTCGCTGATGTGCTCGCGACTCGCGCAACATTGGATGATCGTTTAGCTGCACAAAACCGTCCGGTTAACGCCTCACAAACCAACTACAACTTATCGCAATCGCGCTTTAAAGCAGGTGTCGATAATTATGTCGCGGTGCTTGTGGCACAAACTTCACTGTTTAGCGCACAACAAGGTCAGATTGCGTTGAAGCAATCTGCATTGTTAAGTCAGGTGAATTTGTACACGACATTGGGCGGTGGTGGTTTGGATGCGAATGCACCAGTGAATACTACGGCGCAACAGGTACAGTAAACATTAGATTTTTGTAGGGGTAGACCTGTGGTCTGCC
>CAYJUB010000014.1:3771-15395 GCA_964373145.1 uncultured Moraxellaceae bacterium | reverse complement strand
ACTTGTTTAAGTTGGCTGGAATATAAATGAACCACTGAATTACCTTGAGCAAATTGTGCAATTTGCATTTTGAGTTTTGAACGAATTAGATAACTAAGAAAAATACCATTTTCTTGGGTTCGTAAAATATTCAAATCACCTGAGAGAGCAATATTGTCATTCAAAACGCAACTAGCTGTAGCAATATCAATCTGTGTTTCACCTGAAGCATGAATCAGAACATCATTTGTTTTACTTAACACCAAGTTTTCAACACTGATATTAGTTGCTGAAATTACTTTAGAAATGACTTCACGATAACATGTATAAAGTTGACCGTATCTAATACAAGGTATTTTTCCATCTGGCACAATATCAGCTTTTGATATACCTTTACCTTTCAAGAAGGTACCAATTTTTTCAAAAGTAGTTTCATCCCACTCCCCAAACTCCCCTCCATCATCCGCCTTAAAACGAATCTGCCGACTAAAAAGCTTTTGCATCATGCCTTGTTTATACTGGCTAAGAAGCTCATGTTTTTGGGTCAGTTGGCTAATTTTTTCATCCGCTGCGGAAAGAAAAGAAGCAATTTTGGTTTGTTCTTCTACGGAAGGTATATCTATTTTTAATTCAGCGAAGTTAGATTGACCAAGTGTCTTGTTTCGACCTGCACCACCTGGAGAAGCCAATTCTAAATAGCTTTGTCCTTTATCTGTCAAAAACAAATAACGTAAAAAGTTAACATTAGACAAATTCTTTTTTGGTAAATACATAGGAAAGCGGTGCGATGCAATCATGCCTTGCTCATTACCAGAAGTAATAGCTACAGCCCTTTCCCAAGCAAAAACAATGTTCACAATAAATGCATTAGGCTCTATCCAAAAAACTCTCTTGTTACCTAATTCCTTACCACTTACAGCACTTTTATGAAAAATACCTTTTCCATGTGAACGTATCCCTATTTGCTTGTACTGCTCATTTGCAATTACATCAACAGGATTAGAAAATCTTTCTAAAAAAGAATCTACTCTCTTTTTTTCCCATTCCCCATCAAACTCCCCAAACCTTAACGTCGGCGCAGACATTACTTCACCTCCGCAAAAGGCGAAGCAATCCCAAGCTCAGCACAAAAACCAGCAATCACCGCATCAGTCTTTTGGCTATCCAACTCCAACGCCTGCAACTGCTCCGCAATCACATCCAAATCCACCACATCTTCCGCCTCAAACGTGTCCACATAACGTGGAATATTTAAGTTGTAATCGTTATCCTTCACCTCTTGCAACGTCGCCACATGCGCAAACTTTTCAATGTTTTGACGCTTCACAAACGCATCCAAAATCGCATCTAAATGCTCAGGCAACAACTTGTTTTGGTTCTTTTGCTTCTCGAAACCATGACTCGCATCAATAAACAAAATATTGCCCGTATGCGTGCGACCTTTCTTCAACACCAAAATACACGTCGGAATCGAAGTGCCATAAAAAATATTGGCGGGTAAACCAATAATCGTATCCACCACATTCAACTGCTCAATCAGATATTGACGAATCACGCCCTCACTTGAACCACGGAACAAGACACCATGCGGCAACACCACCGCCATCGTGCCGCGATCATCCAACTGAAACAACATGTGCTGCACAAAAGCCATATCCGCTTTAGAACTCGGCGCAAGTTTGCCATAACTCGAAAAACGCTCATCCTGCAAAAACAACGGATCAGCCGACCAATTCGATGAAAACGGCGGATTCGCCACCACCGCATCAAAACGCTTCTCTAAATGCTGCGGACGCGTCAGCGTGTTTTCTTGCTTAATATCAAACTTCGCAAAATGCACATCATGCAAAATCATGTTCATCCGCGCCAAGTTATACGTGGTACGGTTCATTTCCTGACCGTAAATCATATCCACATCAGCCACTTCACGCTTCACACGCAACAACAACGAACCAGAACCACACGTCGGATCATAAACAGAACGCAAACGGTCTTTGCCCTGCGTCACAATCTTCGCCAGTAACGTCGAAACAGTTTGCGGCGTATAAAACTCACCCGCTTTCTTGCCCGCACCCGAAGCAAACTCACCAATTAAATACTCGTAAGCATCACCCAACACATCCGATTCAGTATTAGAAATATCAAAATCAATATCATCCAAATGACTCAAGACTTTGGCGACCAATTCATTACGATCACTGGCTGTATTGCCCAGTTTCGTCGAGTTTAAATCGAGGTCTTCAAACAGATTCGCAAAGTCATCCGCTGCATCAGAACCCAGTGTGCTTTGCTCAATCGCTTTCAGCGTCGCAGACAAGTCATCCAAAATAAACTCACCATGACGACCACGCTGCGCCAGCGTATGAAACAACTGCTTCGGCGTTAACGCAAAACCCACTTCTTCGATGGCATTCTTTTTAATTTCATTGATATACGCGACATGCTCGGGATTATTTTCATCAAGCGCCAAAAATGAAACTGCTTCACCGTCAAGCAGTTCATTGGCGAAGTTCATCGCTTTCTCGGACAAATATTTATAAAAGATAAATCCTAAAATGTAATCACGAAACTCATCCGCGCCCATCTTGCCACGCAAAGTATTAGCAATATTCCAAAGTTGTTTTTGTAGTTGTTGCAGTTGGACGTGGGTCATCTTGAACCTTGTTAGAATATGGGGTGAATGGTCTGTAGTTTACCGATAAATAAAACTTTTTTCTGGCAAAAATAAACGCTTGTCTCTTTCCCCTTCAAAAGGGGAAGGCTGGGATGGGGTTCGCTTTTGACTTAAATCCCAACCCCTCTAAATCTCCCCTTCCTAGGGGAGACTTCAAAGTATAAATGAATGCTTGTCTCCTTCCCCTTTCAAAGGGGAAGGTCGGGATGGGGTTCGCTTTTGACTTGAAAGTCAGACAACAAAAAAGCCTTAATTAATTAAAATTAAGGCTTTTTTGCATTCTAGAATTGGTGGGATGGCGTCATTAGAACAGCACCATTAAACCACTGTTATACAAATATAATAAAATTAAATTTATGTTAGGTGTACATGACAGTGTACACGATACTGGTTGCTGGGTTCATATACACCAATCAATACATCAAAAAAATGTAGATTATTCGTCCTATTTTTTGACTTGCAAAAAAATATCATGGAGTTGTTTTGGTAACTGCATTTTTTGATCAAAACCCTATTTATATGGCATAGTTTAAAAACTAGCGAGGTTGGAAGATCATGCCCAGTTTTATCATTTAAGCGCATCATGCACTTGCTGATATACATCCCGTCCATCTTCAGCTTTTGATCTCGCCATTAAGAAAATACGTTTTCCATCACTATCACTCGCCCATCGTTGACCAATAGCCATTTTTTCCCTGCTATCATCATTGGTGACGTAAAGTTCACCCTTGTACTCAATCACTGCGATAGAGCCATCGTCTAGTTCACACACGAAGTCGGGATAAAAATAGTCTTTCGCGGTAGGAAGCCAGAATGATTTTTCACGCTGCTGTGCAATATTGCGTACCCAATGCTTGACGCGGGGGTGCATATCAATAATTTGCGCGCAAGAAAACTCCTCGGCATTTCTGCCATCTTTGGTTTTCTCCCTTAAGTCATCTATTTGCTCATAGAAATGCTTTTTAAATTCATAACTGCCACGATAGGGTTTCCGAACAGGATAATCACCCGCT
Organism: uncultured Moraxellaceae bacterium; assembly: GCA_964373145.1. Classification (GTDB taxonomy): domain Bacteria; phylum Pseudomonadota; class Gammaproteobacteria; order Pseudomonadales; family Moraxellaceae; genus Aquirhabdus. Next base: position 11,729 of record CAYJUB010000014.1, on the reverse strand, counting down.
TTGAATTCAAATTGATGCCAACTTTCAGGTTCTGGTGCGACCGTCATTTTGCCAAATAAGTCACCTTGAAATGCTTCACTACGTGCCAACTCAAAAAGACGTTCAATTTCATTCCGTACTGCTTGACGGAGTTGAAATTGTGCGCGAAGCAATGCCGTTAAGGTAAATTTGCGCTCATGAATCAAATAACTGACCAACTTGACCAAATAGCTGCGTAGTTGCTTTTGGGTCAATCCTGAATGACGGACTTGCTTATCTAGCCAAAGAACTAGATCAGTTTCAGTGAGATTGGTATTCATGTCATTAAAGGTTAATTGTTCAGCCGACAATACGCGATATGTCACGTTATCACCCGCGACATTCATGTCAATTTCAAAAGAATGTGCTGTTTCACGAATGTTGAATGCTGCGAGACTCAGTGGATATTTTAGTAAGTCTAATTCAACAGCATTTTCGATTACTTCTTTCTCAACCACTTGCCACTCGCCATCAACCAAAAGGCAGAGTTGTGGAATTAGTGCAAAGCGTGCGTTCCAGTTTTCGCCTGCATGTCTGGCTTGGCGCTCGGCGCGTGCATCATTAAATGCGGTCTGTACTTGTTCTTGCTTTTTGGGTGGAGTACTTTGAACAACGATGGACTCAATTTGTTTAAATGTTTCTTCATCTGTGCCTTTAGCAATAATCAGCGTAGCGCCCTGCGAAGTTGGCAGTACAGTAATGGCTTTTTTTACTTCGTCAGAATAATGAGTAATGTCTGGTATATGCGGAAGTGAAACTGCCAGTTCAGGGATAATATTTGCGCGACCTTGACCTTGTGGCGTATCAACTGGCAGTGTTTTTTGAATTGCTAAATCCGCTTCCCATTTATTAAAGCCCATATTAGCGACCATGCGGTCTTTTAGCAGTGATGCGGCTTGTGCGACACTTTCAGCAATCACATGTGCATAGGCTTTATTCAGACTATCTAATGGTCGTTTTCGGGCATAGGGCATGCGTAAAACGCGACCTAGTAACTGCTCGACATCGACCGCAGAATTCATATTTTGTAATGATGCCAATACATAAGCAAATGAACAATCCCAGCCTTCTTTCAGTGCTTCAACCGTGATCACTACACGGATAGGACAGCTTTGCGCGAACAAGTTGACATCATTCAACTCTTTGGTTGTGCCTGTAGATATGGCTATTTGTTCTTCTGGAATATGCTCATGTTGGATTAAATGGGCGCGGACAATATCGACGGTTGCCTCACCGCCTTTGGGTTGTGCCTGTACCAACAGAATCGGTCGAATGTAGTCTGGGTCTTTTTGTGCATCGAGTTCTAACTTATTGCGTTGCAGTAAAGCGTCACGTAAACACGCTTGCCAGCCGTCGGGATGTTCAGTTAAGACGACGGGTAATTTAATCATGTCATCTGATTTAAGTTCGGCGGCAGATACTGAATACAGTACGTTGTTATCGCGTGGGGTCGCAGTGAGTTCAATTAAGCATGAAGGATTTAAACGAGCAAAGGTTTCAAAGGATAACCTAGTTCTGCTTTTGTGGGCTTCGTCCAAAACGATAATCGGACGGTGCAAATTGAACCAGTTGGCGAGCGAGTGTTTGACGCGCCCTATATCAGACACAGTAAGGTGTGGCTGATCATCAAGGGTTTCGACGGTAACCCGCTCCATGTCTTTTTCTTGATAAGGCGTTAATCCAGAAAAATGCGGGCTTAACTCTTCAAAAAACGCATAGACGTTTCGTTGACCTGTTTTAGTAACATTAAAGGCTTGTGTTGTAGTGACGACAATCAGACATGACTTGCCGACATCGTGGGGGTTAATAGTTTGCAAGTTTTCTAAATCACAGACTTTGATACGATCGCCATAGCGTTGCATGACGGCTTGACGATAGGGATGAGTCACATCAGCAAGTGCTTTCAGCGTTTGCTGGCGGATCATATCGGAGGGAACAAGCCAAAGTACCACGGGTGCATTGCTATTGACGTAGTGGTCGCCTGCGACAGCAATGCTATGCGCGGCAATCAATGTTTTGCCGCCACCTGTAGGTACGCGCAAGCAGATACAAGGCACATTTGCTAAACGGTCTACATAGTTATATTCATGATCAACAGCGCTTTCAAATGCTGTTTTTGCATCTCTCACGCGACAATCAATAAAAAAGCGTTCTAGGGCGTTGAGTGCCTGTTTCTGATATTCTTTTAGACTAAGTGCCATAATGCAGCCTTAAATTTTTAGAGTCATAATGATTGAAAAACTAGAAATGGTGCATTACACCCGATCATGCAGTTCATAGGGTATTTGCTTGAACTCGATCTGTTCAGCGGCAAGACGCGCTTGACCTAAGCGACTCGCTTCGCCAAAAATCACTTTTTTGCCTGTGTGTGGATGCTGATCTTTGAGATATGCCAAAACACTACTGGTCAATACGTTGCCACCATTCGGACGGCGGTCACCTAAGATACCGTTATAGAGTAGATAGTAAGCGACGCCATCTTGCTCACCGATAAAGGGTGAACTGGCTTTAGAGATTTTGACGCCTGTCGCAGTTTTGGTTTCAAGCCACCAGATATACGCGGCTAAATCCTTAAAGCGCACATCTTCGGTAATATGCCCTTCTGCATCAAATACCGCATCACCAAGCGTATAAAAGCTAAATCCGCCGCCGCCTTGCCATTCGACCGCTTTAGAAATACCACCTTGCTCGCCTTCAATGACTTTCTGCAACCGTGGAATACAATGGGTTTTGGCGTGTTCGCCCATTTCTATCCCAATATAGCGGCGATTCATTTTATGAGCGACGGCGGCTGTAGTTCCACTGCCTAAAAAAGAATCGAGAATTAAGTCATCATGAGTAGAACACAACTCTAGAATACGGCTGATTAGAGCTTCTGGTTTTTTGCCATTTGGGAATTGAACATCTCCCTCTTTGGTTAAATTATTGAGTGGAAAGCCTTGCCAGTAGGTTCCTAATTTTTCTAACTTTACTAACCTCGTTCCTTTTTTTACAGCGACATCACTGAGCCATGCGATTAAATCACAATTATTGCCCTTGTAGTAAAGCGTGGTTAGTTTCCCTTTGTTTTTGCCTGATCTGGGGATGTATTCGATGCTAAAAAAATCCCCCTGACCTACTGTTGCCTCCATAACGCGAGTACGAATAGAACTTTGAGCATTAGTATCTCTAAAAATCCTATCAAAATATTTTTTATAAGATTGCTCTATGGAAATTTTTTCATCTTTGCAAATTTTACTCAAAGGCTCGATGAGAACATCAGAGTGAGTATAAATCTTAATAGGTTCACCAGAGCCATCTTGAATAGTACATAAATCTTTTCTATTTCCAAGACTTTTTAACACTCTCGTATATTTCCAGCTTTTTCCTGCTGACTCCATCTCCTCAATTAAATCAAATAAATCTTCTTCTTCAAAAATATCATTAAATCGACCAAATGAATTTTTATCTTTAGCAAATATCAATAAATATTCAATATTTTTCTTTAACCGTTTATCTTCACCCCCGCCTGAAGCACCTGCTGTTTGCTTCATTCTTAAACTAACTTCATTGATAAAGTTTGATCGCCCAAAAACCTCATCCATTAAAACTTTGAAATAGTGTATTTCATTGTCGTCTAATGTTACGCAAATGCAGCCATCTTCGGCTAACAACTCACGCAATAACACTAAACGGGGATACATCATCGACAACCACTGTGAATGCTCTAGCTTGTCATCATAGTGTTCAAATGCGTTTTCAGTATTGTATGGCGGGTCAATAAAGATGCACTTTACTTTGCCCGTATAAAAAGGCAACAGGGCTTTCAGGGCTTGTAGATTGTCACCTTGGATAATCAGGTTATTATTGGCTACAGCTTTATCGCCATAACTCTTTTTATGCTGCAATAAATGATAAGGCACATTGTCACTAGTCTGTACGGCTTGATTTTTATTGACCCAATCCAAAAATGGCATTGCTTACGATCCTTCACGACGAGTGTTTGATTGACTTGAATTATGACGTATGGCGCGGTGAATGATTAACTTTTTTATGACCAATTGAGCAATAAGCTATAAACAACAAACCCGCACAATGGCAGGTCTGCTGTTCACGCGCACACGAGAAAATATTTTTTAATCTAAACGAACTAGGTTTTCGTACTTTTATCTCATTCGTTGCAATGCCTCTTTTTGCTCCTTTAACATCGCTTTCATCTCGATATTCAATGATTTTATTCGTGCATGTAATCCACCTTTAAAAGCATTCTGCGAACTTATGGCTTTACCTTCAGGAGTCCTTGCTCCAGTAGATTTCAACCACGGTTTAGTCTGATTTATGCGGTCACGCATCGCCTGCCGCTTTTCTTCTGTCCATCCACTCATGATTTTGCCTCCTGTTTGACTTTGATCTCACTAGGTAATAGTTCGCTCTGTTCATGTGTCAGTGCTTCTTTCATTGGTTGTGACGTTGTCTGTGCTGGCGGTGCGCAGTTATTGATTTGCTGATTGGTGGCAATGTTTGCAGTATTGGCGTAAACAGGAGGATTTTTAACAGTGGATAAAGTTTCTAAAGTTGCTCGGCATTGGCTTTGAGCTTTAAGGGCAAGGCGCATGTGTGTTTCATATTGCTTCAATCCATCTTGAACCGCTGCCTTACGCGCTAAACTGACAAACATGCCATTCAAAGCAATCGACTGACTCAACAGCAACCGTTCAACATATTCCATTGAGTTGGTTTTATTGAGTTCTCGGGTAGCGTCTTTCATGATGCCAGCAAACTCACTAAAACCTACATCATCATCGCTTGCACCTGTGTAGCTCTTCTTAAATGCGTCAAGTACCGCAGCACCCATATATTCAGGTGAGTAGTAAGCCTTAGCGACAACCTTCTTTTTTTCCTCTATCGTCATTTTTGGTTTTGTCGTTGTTACTGATTTCTTTGTCGTCATGATCTTTGTCCTATGAATAAAGGTTTATTGTTTGAATGCGTGCGACATAGGCGACACGGCGACAAACAACACTAAATGATTGATTAAAAATAACTCTGCTTGTCGCATGACTGGTGCGACGGTGTGCGACATATAAAAAATTAATCTGCATATATTGGTTTTTTGGAGTTGTCGCCATTTGTCGCATCAACTGTGCGACAAACATTTATATTCAAAAACAACATCTTAAATATCACTGTCGCCATGTCGCACATGTCGCCGCTGGTTACGTCAATAAAGACGGATTGATTGCAATACATTCAGCACCCTCCCTGATTTCTAACCTTGCTCGATCTGCATCAATAAGAGGTTTGATTGCGGCTATGAATGGAGCTTTATTGCGTGCGGCTCTGACTGGGGCAAGTCGATATGCTTCGCGTAGAGGCATCGCGGTTAATCCCTTGCTTCGGATTTCGTGGATTAACCAGCGTTCGATTTTTTCGGCGGTCAAAGTGTCGTTGTCTACGGCGGCTATATCCGAATATCTGAGCCATTCACTTAACGAGTATTTAACTAAGTCACATGCACCTTGCATGGCAATAGGGTCGATCTCTGTTTTATGCTCAAAGAATGCAAATACGGTTGCAACTCTTAAAGCTAACTCTCCCGCCCTGCCTGCAAATGGCTGGATTGATTCATAAACGCCGCCTTTAGCTTGTCCAGATTCGGTTTCGTTATAAAACCATAGCCAGATATTTCTAGCTGATTCTGTAAGCTGTAGCACTGGTCTCGGTTTGCCCTCAATATCTTGGTAATGATTGACACTGATTGGATCACTAGGATCGGGTAATAGTGCGCCGTAATGCTTCCAAAACTGCTTTAGACGTGGGTCTGCATAAGATTGCTCGCTAAGTTTCTCAATCGTATTTAAACGCGTTCCTGCAAGGCTCTGCGGTGCTGCAAAGATGAATCGGGGTAAAAAACCTTGCCCGCGTAAAACTTGGTCATTCAATGCAGTATGTAGAACTTCACGTTGTCCAAGCAGATTGACCATTAAGCGAATATCAAACGCTGTGCCGCCTGCTTCACTGTTGGATTTTGCTCTAGTCCTTTCAAACATGCCTTGGTCAAAGACGCGGGTTAATGCGCCTAGTGCAGATTTAGCGGTATCGCTTTTCATAGTAGAGCCTGCAAAGAATTGTGCGCCTTCATCGCTAGACCAAGCACCGTTTTTTATATCCCCTGATATAAATGCGCCTGCAATCGGTTCTATCGTGGCATCAGAAAATATGCTTTTCGGATTTGGAGGTAATGGGTTATCAGCTAAAAAATCACTGGCTTGTTTCTTGTTGGTACACGCGGCGATACCATCATTAAAAACTGCGGACGCTTCTTGATACTCAATCAACTTGATTTTTTCGCGTTCCTTAATCAGTTTATCGGCAAGGTTGTGACATGCGGATTTACGGTCGCCGCTTGCGCCTTCGGTCAATATAAAGAGACTGCATGGCATACCATGCGGACTGTGCATAGTCGGGGCGTTGACGTGTATCTGGGAGATATATGCCAATGTACCAAGAACGCATTGCCCTGCTAAACCGTCGGGGGCTTGTACATGGTAGGCAATCGCTTTTATGGCATCGCGTGCTACTGGAGGAAAAGCATTTAACGGATATTGAGGCGGTGCTGATTGTACTTCGCGTAGTGGTAAAGGTTCATTCCATTCGTTCGGCTCAATGCTATCAACCAATTCGGCAAGCTCTGCTTTAAGGGCTGGCGTTGCGAGATACTGCGTAATTGGTGCAATCATCTCTATAACGGTTATATCGAGTTCTTTAAGCCACAGTCGATAGGTTAAAGCGACATCACAGCCCACTGGCGCATAAATATGCGCATAGCCAGCACCAGACCAAGATTTAACGACATGCGCCATATTGCCCGAGTCTTGCGGCTCTATGCCTTTCGTCCAGTCATTCGGGGTGAATGTGAGTAGACATGCGTAACCAGTCAGCGATATTTTGAACGCGACTTCTGGACTACTGACCACAAATAATGGTTTGTCCTCCGCAGGTTTACCGAGGACTACACAACCATCCAAGAAAGGGTCAAAGATTGGTTTTTGAATCCGATCTTCGGATAGGTATGCGATACCTAGAATTGTGCTGTAACAGTCCTGTAACGGCAAGGCAAGCCAGCCTTCTAGTGACTTTTCATCTATTTCTAAACCGTTTGGAACGCTGTAAAATAAAGCTGTCGCTTTGCCATACTGACAAAAGACGGAGTGACTTTGTTCTGCTCGTTTAAGTGTTCTTAATAAGTCCTCGGGAGTTCGCAGCTCCCGAGGACTTATGTGTTGGGCGACTGAGTTCATTCTGTCACCACTCGCGCCGCCTTTTTTGACTCAATCCAAGCGTTGATTTCAGCGACATCGAAATAAACTGGCGATTGCATTGAATCACCTAGCTTTATACTTTTTGGAAAAGTAGGGTCTTTGGCTTGTAGCTTGCGTAGACCTTCGCGGCTAAGGTCTAAATAATCACAAATATGATTAAGACGTTTTAACATTGGTTGCATGCGTATGCCCTTGTATGGATAACAAGGGCATTTTTATGTTGTTTTATATGAAGGTAAAATGCTGTGCGCGCAGATAAGTATTACTGCGCGTAGGAACTATTTTTTTGTTTGTTTTTTACTCGCTACCTGCTTACTTATCACCGATTTTATTTTTTCATAATCTATTTCATCCTTATCTCTTATTGTTTTATATAGTGCTCTAAGAGGCTCATTCATATTTATCGCTTTGTAAATTGTTGAGGCTGCATCGGTTTGCTTTAATTTACGATTTGGATTTTTCGCACATTCTGCTTCCCACATCTCGATGATTTTATCGACTAATGGTTTTTCTTTATCTCGGTCTTTTTCGTGTCTAGTTCTGGCAGCGATTCTAGTTTGACTTGTTATCGCAATTTTCTTAGATCCCTCAAGAATTACCAGATCGGAAGAGCGTCGGGTTGGGAAAGAGTGTGTTATA
>CAYJUB010000014.1:0-3761 GCA_964373145.1 uncultured Moraxellaceae bacterium | reverse complement strand
CCATGAATTTGGTCAATGTTTTTGATAGGCGAAGTAATAAGTGTTTGCACAAAAAGTTGAAGGCTAGAAAACATATCATAGATAGCTAATGTCTTTTCAAAACCTTCTTTTTTTTCTATTTCTATATGAACTAAAAATAGCTGCTTTAACATTTGGCGAAGGTAAATAGAATCTGCTTCAGGTAAACTTTCAAAAGCTTTAATACATATTTGCCCTACTCTAGTCTTTGGGCTGTAGTCTTCAGAAAAACTTACTTCCTTCATATCATCAAGCAATTCCTGTGGGTTATATACTGAAAGGAATCCTGTCTGATTTTTTTCGGCACGCATCATACGTAATAGGACACCGACTACGAGCTTAAATATTTCAGTTTTTGATTTGTTAAGTAGTGCGTCATCCACCTTGTTAAAAAAAAGTATCTCTCTCTCCGTCAGACCAAGCTCAACCTCCATTTTTTTATTGATAGCTTCTCGATCTGGTACAGTTTCACTTTTCGCTTTATTTGAAACTGCTAAAGAGATTAGATAAAACAAATCTACAGCCTTATGTAATAAAGAAATTTCCTGCACCTTTTGTAATTTTCCCCAGCCCACTCGTCACCTCAAAGAACTAAAAACTCCAAAATGGATTAGACGATATTAGCACACGAATTGTGCTACCAGAGATTGCATAGAACTACTATCAACTTAGACCTTAATGTAAATTTAATCGTTTATCTATTAGATAAATTAAGATGATAAAGATATCAAAATTGAATAGAATTAAAGCATTCAAATAAATTATTTATGGATTCAGTTTAATGCTCGGTCTTGAAGATGCGTTGGAAAAATTAGACTCTTATTATGACGGTTTTCATTTTCGTATAAATTACAATTATTATGGACCAGGCTTTATTACTGCAATGACAGCATCATTGCTAGAGTGGGGAGTTGCAGAGCAATTATTTTCAGTCCATTCAACTAACGCTGGGTATTTTACAACTCTTGGTTTATATCGGGAGCTTTGGGGTACTCAAGCTAATATATGTCGACCGAATGCAGGAGTTACTTACTCACAGATAACCCCACTGCGCAACGCGGAGCAAGTTGACCAAGCAACAACTACGATCAATAGTTGTATTAGATGTATTGTTCAAGAAAATACTTCGCAAGGCATAAATGATCTTTTAAAAGTGGTGGGAGAGTTACATGACAACGTATGGTCACATGGAAAATCTACTGGTTTTTCAATGGCACAAAAATGGGCTATTCCAAATACAAATCAACAAGATCACTACTTGGAGTTTGCTTTAGCAGACCGAGGCTTAGGATTTTTGGGAGAAATGAATCGTGCAAGAAAAACAGTATTAACCGATAGAGAAGCTATTGAATGGTGCATTATTGAAGGAAACTCAACAAAACATGCTAGTGATGAGCGTGATCTTGATCAACGATTGCCTGAAGGACATGATGGAGTAAACCCTATGGGGCAATTTGCTTGTGTTATGACAGAAAATCATCATCAAGGATTAGGGTTAGCTTACTTAATTAAGTTGGTAAAAAAATACGATGGCGAACTTAATTTAGCATCTGGTAGTTGCTTGCTAACAATCAACTCTGCAGGAGAAAACTTTAAAACAATTAGCAATCCATGGAAAGGTGTTGCGATTTCGTGTAGATTTAAGGAGTCCTCGCTGTTGCGGGAAGTAAAAAATGATGGTATTAAGGATGAGAAGATAGCTGCTATAATGCAGCGGCTTAAAGGAGGCTAACATGAATATTATACATCTTGTGTTGCCAAGTGGGGATTTAGCATCTCGGAGCTTAGCTATTCCAGAACGACAAGAAATTGAGAAAATCATTTCTAAACGTGCAGGGATAGTTGAAATTGATTTAAGGTGTGTAAAATCAATTTCTGAGTCCTATGCTGATGAGTTATTTGGCATTCTTGTAAGAGATTACGGGATTGATGAAATTTTCAGCAATATACGATTGCTGAATGCGGGCGATTACATACTGGAAAGTATAGCGTCAGCAATGGCTCGACGATCAAATGAATCCGAGTCAACCTCAAGACTCGTCTCCTAAAAAAATCAATAATTTTATTTGTATACTAAAAAAAGAAAATCCCGCACATGATGCGGGATTTTTTGACCTGAACACCCACTCATCCCTTCCTAAAAGCAATAATATTGTCGCCCGCCAACCTATCCAAATAATCAGCATAAGACTGCATCATGACACGCCGCTGCTCAAGGTACATTGCTTTGTTATAAACGCCTGCTACACCGTCCTTAACGTGTGAAAGCTGCGCCTCAATGTGGTCAGCATTAAAGCCCTGCTCATTGAGTAGCGTACTGGTAATATGCCTAAAGCCATGCGGGGTTTGTCTGCCTTCGTAACCTAATCGTTTCAACGCCATATTAAAGGCGGTGTTTGATAACGGTTTAGAATTATCCGTGCGTCCAATAAACAACAAAGGATATGCACCAGAATAATAATGAAGCTCATTTAATAATTGCACGGCTTGTACAGGTAAAGGGATTAAATGCTCTTTACGTTTCTTCATTCGTTCGGCTGGAATCGTCCATAACGCTTTTTCTAAATCAAACTCACACCAAGACGCCTCTCTCAACTCACTAGGACGGCAACCAAGCATTGAAAGTAAGTTTATGCCTATACGGATAACAGGCGTCGTGTATGAGCGCATTGCCTGCAATAAAGCGGGTAAATCAGCGATAGAAACATGTGCGTAATTTTCAGCGGGTTTGGTTTCTAAAAAACGATGTACGCCTTCTAGTGGATTGTTTACCGCCCGCCCTGTCACTTTTGCTAAATCATAAATTTCTTTGCACATGGCGCGGACGCGGTTTGTCTGCTCAATAATCCCTGTCGATTGCATATTGCGTAGAAGTGTCATCCATTCAATAGGCAATATTTCAATAAATGGACGTTTGCCAAAAACTGGGAATACATGCAGTTCTAGCGCACCCTTATTTCTGGTAGCGGTTCCCTCTACCCAGCTTTTCATTTTACCGTCGAGCCATTCACGCGCTAATTGTTCAAACGTATTATTTGCCGCCGCCATTTCTTCGGCTTTACGGACTTGTTTTGAGATGCTTGGGTTTTTGCCGTTTGCTGAATCACTATTAAGTTCGGATGCTTTCTTACGAGCCATTGAACCACTAACTGCGGGATAACCACCTAAGCCTAAATTAGACCATTTGCCGTCGGCTTTTTTATATCGAAATAACCACGATTTGTTGCCGTCTGGCTTCACACGAAAATATAAGCCGTTACCGTCCAGTTCTCGGTACTCAATAGCCTCTGGCTCTAAGGTTGCAAGCACAGTATCAGCTAATGGTCTGCGTTTTATCTCGATTCGCTTCACGAGCTTGTACACCCCAGTTTCTATTTATGTGCCAGTGTACACCGTGGTGTACACGATAGTCACTACTATATAGATGTGTGCGGGTGTATACAGAACCATACAGGCAATAAAAAACCCTGCATTTGCAGGGCTTTCTATGTGATACAGGTGCATATGGAAGTATGCGATTTCATTGATTTGGTGGAGATGGCGGGAGTTGAACCCGCGTCCGCCAGCACTACGCTCGTGATTCTACATGTTTAGTCGTTGTCAATTGGTTTTAACCGCAATCGGCCCGACAGACAGGGAGATATTGGCGATTCTCTAGAGTTGACATGTTGTCCCGAGACATTACAACATGCGGTTCTGTGTGCATGCGCTCGCGGCTATCGACCACAGACATTCAATAGCGG
>CAYJUB010000013.1:10582-15709 GCA_964373145.1 uncultured Moraxellaceae bacterium | reverse complement strand
TATTCCTGCTGTATATGCCTCTGCTGGTGGCAAACTACCATTCACGGGTTTGAGTGCGAAGGCAGAAGTTTTTGTAGGTAAGGGGATGGATGCAGACTTCTCTGATGTTAATGCCGAGATCAAATATAATTTCATTGAGAATCTGGCTATTGATCTGGGTTTGAAAGCAGGTTATCGCATCATGACGGTCAATATTGATGATTCAGGAACGAGTAGCGATTATAAATTGCAAGGGCCTTATTTGGGCTTAGAAGCGCATTTTTAATTAAGCGCATTCGTGAACTTTACGGTGCGAGTTTGATGATTTAGGAACAGTAATATGTATTGTAGCGAGGCAACCACATGGAATTGCCTCGCTATAGAAGCGAGAAGTTGAGAGAAAATAGTAGTTTAATCTACACATAAGCCCGGCTCTGCTTTGCCGTCTTTTACTTTGCTATAGCAACCAAATACAGACGCAGAATTGACTGAGCATTTGCCTGTGACCGCTGTTCCTGCTGTCGTTGCTTCAGTTGTACAGATCCCTTGGCATTCTTTTGAGTCCGAGCATATTTTATTTGCGTCTGTGTAGGGAATTACACAGGATGGCATGCCCATCATTCCAACACTCCTCACTGTTCCGCCTTGGGCTTTACATTTTTGTAGGTCAATTTTGGCGGATGCATTTGCACGAAGTTGATCTAGGCTGTTGTTCATGCTTTTCTGTGGAGAGGCATGGCAGGCTGAGAGAAATAGCGTAAGAAAGACACAGAGTGTGGGTCTCAAATGAATCATGGCTTCTCACTCCTTTAGAGATAACGATGACAGATAGGATTCAATTCTATTTATAAGTGCTTGAAATATTCAGGCGGCGCGAATTTATCATGTAAACCATCTACGTATGTGATGGGGAGTTCGGATAATTCTTTGTCAGTTAATTGGTCTAAGCAGCCAACGTTGACGCCATACATTTTTCCCATTGGTGTGTCATTGCCGATGCCGAATGCTCTGACACCACAGTGTTTACAGAAATAGTGATGGTTTTTGTGCGAGTTGAATGTGTATTTAGTTAGTTCACATTCACCTGAAATGATACGGAATTCATCTTCTGTTGCGACAGCAGGCCAGAATCTGGTTCTTTTACAGATAGAGCAATTACAGCGAAATGTACTCTGTGTGAGGTCGAGATCAGCTTCAAACTTCAGTGCGCCGCAATGGCAACTTCCAGTGTAGGTTTTTAACATAACAGCATTTCCTTATCAGTATTTTAAATTTTTGGTTTTGATGTCGAGAGATGGGCTGAAGCACCGTAAGCTTGCTCTTCAAATCATAGCTCTCGCAATGACTGGCGTCGTGGCCGTGGACATTCGCGGCTGATCGCGTTATAGCGCGTTGCCCAGAGACCAAGCGCCATCGCTTGAGGCCTCGTCGTCAGTTCGGTTCCAAAAATCGTGGATGTGGAGCGTCGCGCCAGCGATTTGCAAGGAAGCAGGCATCGACTGGACGTTGGGCACCTGCCCGTGTTCTTCTAGTAGCCGCGCGTGAACGTCTCTCAGGGACCAAGCTGAAGGACCGATTTCCATGCGGGCACGAACAAACTGTGGCCAGACTGCCATCGCCAAGTCAGGAGCTTCGGTCTTGACACCGTAGCCTTGAGTGCGGACAGCCGACCTTGAAATGGCGAAGAGCAGGGTGACTCTTACTGCTTCTCGCCGCTTTTGTTTGAGTCGCAACGACTTGTCGAGTGCCGAGACGCCGTTCTCTTCGATCCATGACTTGACCTTGCTGGACCAGTCCTCAAGCTCGGCCGAGAGGTTCGCGGCCTTGCTTCGAAGCTTGCGCACGTCGTTTGTGGAGTAGTCCTGCCACTTCAATTGGAAGAGTCCAACGTCCCCAGTGAGCCGGTCGTAGACGACCGCGTCGATGTCGGTAAGGACCACGCCCCCACGGCGCAATTTGAGGTTGCCGGGAAAGCGGATGTATCGATTACCGCCGAACATGTCGTAGAGATGCTCGCGCATCCAGTTCTCGCGGTCGGCAGCAACGGTGTGTTCAGTGCGCGGGTCCAGCCACTGGTGTTGTGTTCTGGCCGCAGTGAAGGGGTTTCGGGTCAGGCAGGACACCGGTCGTAGGATGAGGCCGTTACCTAGGTCGAAGAGCAAGGGTATCAAGGGTGTCGAGTGGTCTGCTAGCTTCTTAGCCTGTTCCGATGTCATCGCCAACGCATTGAAGACGGTATGAACGACAGGCTCAGGGCACCCAGCCATGATGGAGATCGACTCTTCTAGCGCGGGTCGTGGGCCCCAGATAGTCAGGCTCTGGCCGACCGACACTTGGTCAAACATCTTCTTTGCGACTAACACGCAGTCGAAGTGTTTAGCGTGAAGGCTGATGAGCGCCACACCCACGCCTGCAATGTCGGCGCCCGTGATTGAACCAAGCATGGCCTTTGCATGTATGCCTGAGTCCTCGCGCCAAGGCGTCGCTAGCGCCAGAGCTTCAGCCATATAGTGTTTATCCACCTCGATGCGAGCGTCATAGGCAACCATCACGCCACGCCCGGTGTCCCAAGGCCTCACCAATGGCTTGATGAGTTCCTCGATGTTAGGTCTGAGCCAACGCTTGATCGGTGCGTCGGCCAAGGCCATATAGTTCCCCGGCATGCTAGGGAAGCGCACGGCGTCGCGCATAGAAGCCATCTTCCAACCCGCGCTCGACGACGGCAACCGTGCTTTTGCGGCCTTTAGTCGGTCCAGCTCCGTGGCGTCGGCAAACTGTACCCGAGCGTCCTCGCTCATGCGGATTTGGAACTCGTCGCCATCTCTGACGATCTCCATGATACCTCGCTCGCTCATGTCGGCGAGGCGACGCAGTAGAGATACCTTACCGAATTCTTGCATGAGCTCTGCAGCGAATACACGCGATTCTTGCGTACTCTCCATCAGAGGGAAGGCGTCTGGCTGGTCAAGAGGCTCAAAGAGCTCGGCGACAGCCCTGTTCCACCCCCAATACATCAAATCAAACGATTGCGCGACTTTCTCGCTTTGGCCGATCAGGACCGAGGCATTAGTTCCCCAATAGTCCATTGCTCGGACCACTTCGATGAACAGGACAAACCGGCCTATACTGTCGCTAGGTAATGGCTTGAGGACGGCTGAGAGATGGGCCTCCGCCAAGTCTCTAAGGGCTTTGGCGTTTGAATCAACCACGACTCAAACTCGCGAAAGGACGCCAATTTTGCCTAGCGGCTAGCCACTCTCGATCTACGAACTTTGGGCAACTTTCAGGCCGGCATCGGCGACGCGCGTCAAGCATTCCCATATGCAAAGCCTCCTCTTTGAACATGCGTTCTAACTACACTTATGCGGCAGCTGTGACACATAAAATTCCATATCCTGCCTCATAAGGTGTCTGTTTGATTGAAAACACAACAAAAATTATTGATTCACTTTCACTGAAAACTATCCTCAAACGAAAGGAGTGTCAAAGATAACTATAAGTATTAGTTAAACATATATTTGATTTGTTATCGAGATAATAAAAAAAGCGAACAACCTAAGTCATTCGCTTTCTTATAAAACAATCATTCTTGATTACAGTCGATAATCAACCGACATCAAGATGCTCAAAATCGTCACGATGATCACAGAGACTAGAAATAATTTCTTTGCCCACTGCGTATCATCTTCAGTTTTAAAGCCAAGGATCGCAAGGTACAGCCAGTAAACGCACATGATTGCAGCAACGACAAAGTAAACATACCCTGTGTAACCCATCACCGTCAGCATCAGCGTTACAATCGTAAAAGCAACAATCCAAGCAACGATATGCTTTTTCGCAGTCAAGATGCCGTCTTTCACAGGAAGGACAGGAATTGACGCGGCGGCATAGTCATTGAATCTGAAGATCGCAATGGCATAAGAGTGAGGCATTTGCCAAATACTCATGCTAACCAACAGAATCAATGCGGCTGCATCAAATTGATTGCTGACTGCGCAATAGCCAATCACAGGCGGCATTGCACCAGAGATACTACCAATCAACGTGCCGTAAACCGAATGACGCTTTAAATACAAACTATAAAAACCAACATACACCACAAAGCCAATTACGACCAGTAAAGTAGAGAGTAGGTTGGTCATAAAGTAGAGGAGTGCCAGACCCACTATGCCGAGGACGCTGGCATAGATGAGTGCGTGGCTTGGAGAGATCAGGCCTGTCACCAGCGCCCGATTTTTGGTTCTCTCCATTTTGATATCAATGTCACGGTCGATGAAATTGTTGAATACACATCCAGATGCCACAATCAGTGAAACACTGAGTGCGACAGCCAGATATAAAACAAAATCAAAGTTGCCTTTTGACGCCAGAAAAAAACCACCAGTGACTGTAATTAAGTTACCGAAGATGATTCCTGGCTTAGTGAGTTGCAAATAGTGCCTAAACATAAAAATAGGCTCTAGTTCCCCATGATCATTGTATTGTGATGCAGATTTTGCATGATCCACATTGATCCACCAATAATAATTGCAAGGATGATCGCAGTGAAAACGAAAGACACGACGGTCTCACGTTGTTCTGGCGATGAATCCATATGCAGGAAGTAAACCAAATGCACGACGACTTGCACAACAGCAAACGCAAGTACCAGCAAAATGGTTACATTGGTGGAGAACTGTGGATACATTACCAAACCAAACGGAATGGCAGTCAGGATCACTGACAGCACAAAACCGATAACGTATGATTTTAGGCCGCCGCTATGACTCGCGTCAGCACCATGCTCATGATGTCCGTGTTCCATTTACATCACTCCCAGTAAATAAACAATGGTGAATACACAAATCCAAACCACGTCCAAGAAGTGCCAGAAGAGGCTTAAGCAGAGTAGGCGGGTTTTGTTGATTGGTGTGAGACCGTTTTTTGCAACCAATGCAATCATGGTAGCCATCCAGATCAGACCAGCGGTGACGTGAAGACCGTGAGTTCCGACCAGCGTAAAGAACGCTGATAAGAATGCACTCTTGTCTGGACCATGACCATTATGGATCAGATGTTGGAACTCATAGATTTCCATGCTGATAAACACAGCACCGAGTACAAAGGTCACCAACAGCCAGTTAATCACTTGAGCTTTATGGACTTTAT
>CAYJUB010000013.1:3533-10572 GCA_964373145.1 uncultured Moraxellaceae bacterium | reverse complement strand
TCGCAATAATCGCGATGCCGTAGGTGATACTACTGAGCAAGAGCGCAGCAGTTTCAACCGCAACAAACGGTAATTCAAAAATGTCTTTACCGGTGACTCCGCCTGCATAGCTGTTATGCAGAACGGCGTAGGTTGCAAACAGGGACGCGAACAAAATCAGATCGCTGAGGATGTAAATCCAGAACCCATAAACCTTCATTGGACCTGTGTCATGATGGGCGTGGCCATCATGATCATCGTCGTGGTGGTCGTGACTACTTAAGACTTCATTGGTCATGATTTAAATCCTGTTTCGCTTTTGCTTTTGCTTGGATATGTAGATTTTCAATACGCTCTACTTCTGCAGCAGGCACGTAATAATCGGTGTCATTGTCATAGCTACGGATGATTAAGGAAATAACCGTCGCAACCAAACTGACCGCTACAAGCCACCAGATGTGCCAAATACATGCAAAACCAAATGCTAACATGATCACACCAATGTACACACCAACGCCTGTGTTTCTAGGCATATGAATGTCAGCATATTTGGTTGGATGATTATCAGCAGTGCCTTTTTCTTTCATGCGCCAGAATGCATCACGTGAATGTACAGTCGGAATCACGGCGAAGTTGTAGAAAGGCGGTGGAGAAGAAGTAGACCATTCAAGTGAACGACCATCCCATGGATCGCCAGTCAGATCGAGGTTTTTGTTCTTGTTCAAGAAACCAAAGAACAATTGCGCGACTTGTAAGAAAATCCCTAAAGCAATGATCAACATCCCGAAGAATGCAACGATCAACAGTGGCTGCCATTCTGGATTGTCATAGTGGCTCAGACGACGAGTCATACCCATGAAACCAAGGACATAAAGCGGTACGAACGCAACGAAGAAACCAACGATCCAGCAGTACGCAGACGCTTTACCGATTTTGTCACTCAGTTTGAAACCGAATGCTTTCGGGAACCAATACACAAAACCAGCCAAATAACCAAATACCACACCACCGATAATCACGTTATGGAAGTGAGCAATCAGGAATAAACTGTTGTGCAATACAAAGTCAGCACCAGGAACCGCGAGCAATACACCCGTCATACCACCGATGGTGAATGTGACCAGAAAGCCGATGGTCCAAATAATGGGTGCTGTAAATTGAATACGACCGCGATACATCGTGAACAACCAGTTGAAAATTTTGAGACCGGTAGGAATCGAAATAATCATGGTTGCGATACCGAAGAATGCGTTGACGTTTGCGCCTGCACCCATGGTAAAGAAGTGATGTAACCAAACAATAAACGACAGAATCGTAATAACTGCTGTTGCCCAAACCAGTGAGGTATAACCGAAGAGGCGTTTACGTGAAAACGTTGCCACAACTTCAGAGAAAATACCAAACGCAGGAAGCACCAAAATATACACTTCAGGATGACCCCAAACCCAAATCAGGTTGACGTACATCATTTGATTGCCACCAAGTTCATTGGTGAAGAAGTGCATCCCTAAATAACGGTCAAGCGTCAACAAAGCGATAGTCACAGTTAATACTGGGAACGCTGCAATGATCAGAATGTTGGTACACAAGATGGTCCAGATGAACACAGGCATACGCATCAAAGTCATGCCTGGTGCGCGCATTTTCATGATGGTCACGAAAAAGTTAACACCAGTCAGCAATGTACCGATACCCGCAATCTGAATACTCCAGATCCAATAATCGACACCGACGCCTGGGCTGTATGCCAAACCTGATAGTGGCGGATAAGCCAACCAACCCGTTTCAGCAAATTCACCAACGAACAGTGACATGTTGATCAAGACCACGCCGACCACGAACAACCAGAAGCTCACCGCGTTCAAGAACGGGAAGGCAACGTCGCGTGCACCAATTTGAAGTGGTACAACGATGTTCATCAGACCGACCATCAACGGCATTGACATGAACAAAATCATGATCACGCCGTGAGCGGTAAAGACTTGGTCGTAGTGATGGGGTGGAAGGAAGCCTTGGTTTTCACCTTGGGCAATCATCAGTTGCGTACGCATCATAAATGCATCAGCGAAACCACGGAACAGCATCACCAATGCAACGACGATATACATCACACCGATTTTTTTATGGTCAACAGTGGTGAGCCACTCTGTCCACAAGTATTTCCATTTACCGTAATAGGTGATAGCACCCATTAGCGCTAATCCACCCAACATTGCCATGATAAACGTCGCAACGAGTATCGGCTCATGGTAGGGGATCGCGTCTAGCGTTAACTTTCCAAACATTTTCTAATTCCTCAGAAACTCAATGAGCGGAAGACATTTGCATGTCTGAATGCGGGTCGGACACTTGCGCGTCAGTATGAGTACCGTGTTCTGCTGCACCGTGTGCAGATTGAACGACTGGCTTGTCATTGACTTTAGAAATGTCAATAGCGTCTCGTGTACTGATCATGATGTCATGAAAGAGATTAGGCTTGAATGACGCAAAATAGGTAACAGGATAAACTGTTGGTCTGTAGCTTTTGTCTTTTAGTTCTTGCTCAGTGAGCGTTGTCAGTGTCTTGTAAGCTGCCAAATCCAATGTTTTTGGAGATTGCTTGACTTTAGCGACCCATGCATCGAAGTCATCTCTTGAACCAACTACGGCATTGAACTTCATGGCTGAAAAACCTTTGCCACTATAGTTCGCTGAAATACCAGGGAAAACACCGTGGTGATTCGCGATCAAGTTTAGTTTGTTATCCATGCCACCCATTGCGTAGATTTGGCTACCCAATTGTGGAATGAAGAACGCATTCATGACTGTTGCAGACGTAATATGGAATTCGACTGGTACATCAACAGGGAATGCAATTTCATTAACCGTCGCAATACCTTGTTCTGGATAGATGAACAACCATTTCCAATCAAGAGCAACCACATCAATTCTGATTGGTTTTTCTGGTGAGTCGATTGGTTTGCTTGGATCGAGCGAATGTGAGCTTTTCCAAGTAATCACAGCGAGCGCAAAAATGATAATGCAGGGAATAGTCCAGAGAACGATTTCAATTTTGGTTGAATGCTCCCAGTTTGGCGTATACGTTGCTTTGGTGTTTGATGCTCTGTAGCGCCATGCAAACCAAAACGTCATGATGATGACTGGAATAACCACAATCAACATTAACAGCGTTGATGTGATGATGAGGTTTCGCTCTTCAAGACCAACTTGACCTTTAGGATCAAGCAGCGCGCTGTCACAGCCAGTCAATAGGCCAGCAACAACAAGTATGCTGGCTAAAATCGACAGCATGCGGAGCGGTTTAGTGTATGGTTGATTACTCATCTTGCGACCTTACTATAAATTAGGGGGAGCATCTTCGACTGATCTAGTCACTCAGCAACCAGTAACAAAATTGGACGTTATATCGTTCATACGATTTGGCACATTATACCCAAAGCAATACATACAAAGTCACATAAACCGTACTTTGCAGACGAATAGTCTGTAATGAACAGAAAACTTTGTAAATTTTGCTGCAAATATGTTGTTGAATCGTATGGGTTGTCCTTATAAATTATATCAGGATGTTTGTGTTGAAACATCATTTTGGGTCTTTTATTGTGCGACTTTTTCATAGTGTTATAAGAATTTGTGAAGTTTGATTAAAACTATTTATTTTAAGGCATTGATAATATTTAATTTTATTTTTATATCATATAGTGATGTGTAAATTTGCTTTTTAATCTATGTGACAAAAAATGCCAAATTACGGCATAATTCGCTTGATTAGATAACCTAATCAGAAAGTACGCTTTTTATATCATTTTTACGTGTATTTTTTGTTCAAAACTGATTTCGAGAAATCCAAACCGATATGAATCTATCAGAGCTACGTGCAATGTTTGCATTGGGTAGCATTTTTGCCTTGCGAATGCTTGGTCTATTTATGATCGTTCCAGTGTTTGCAGTTTATGGGCAAGGCTATACAGGTGCAACGCCTGCATTGATTGGCTTAGCCATTGGGATTTATGGGTTGTCGCAAGCCATTTTACAGATTCCTGTGAGTTTGTTGGCCGATCGTACATCTAGAAAGCGCTTGATTGTGATTGGCTTATTGATTTTTGCGGTAGGCGGCGCGATTTCTGCGATGTCGACGTCGATTTGGGGCGTGATATTGGGTCGCGCAATCGCTGGTGCGGGAGCGATTTCAGCAGTTGCAATGGCGCTGCTTGCTGATGTGACGCGCGAGCAGCATCGTAATAAAGCGATGGCAGCGATGGGCATGACGATTGGATTATCCTTTATCGTTGCATTTAGTTTAGGACCTTACATCACCAAGAGTATTGGTTTGTCAGGGTTGTTTTGGCTGACCTCCGCTGCTGGGGTACTTGCGATTGGTTTACTCACCGTTGTCCCAACGCCGCACCGTTTATTAAAGCAAAACCCTTTAGGTTTTCGGATTCAACTTAAATCAGTCTTGGCATTGCCTGATCTGAACCGAATGCATGTATCGATTTTTGCCTTGCATTTGTTGATGACGGCAGCCTTCGTGATGTTGCCGCAACAATTAGAAAAGTACGCGCAGATTCCGATTACGCATCAAGGCTGGTATTACCTCCCTCTATTGCTGCTCGGCGCAATGATGACGATTCCTGCGATTATCATTGCTGAAATCAAGCAACAGATGCGGTTGATTTTTATTGCGGCAGTTGGGTTGATAGTTGTTTCATTGGTTGTGCTCATGGTCGAGCAAAACCGTGTAGGCATGGTTTTGGGGATTGGTTTATTTTTTATCTCTTTTAATTTGCTTGAGGCGATGGTTCCGTCGTGGCTGGCGAAACGTGCGCCTGTGGCGGCTAGGGCGACGGCGATGGGCATCAATGCCTCAAGTCAGTTTCTCGGTGCATTTGCAGGCGGGGTGTTGGGTGGGTTATTGCTGACTTATGCCAATTCACATGTGAGTTGGGGCATACTCGCTGGCTTGGCTGTTGTGTGGTTGTTCGTTGTTATTCGCTTGGGTTCACCGCCATATTTGTCGAGTTTGTCAATTCGTTTGCCTGATCATCCACTGACAGGTTTTAAGACTCATATCGACGATTGGGCAGATTGTTTACTAGCGGTTGAAGGGGTTGAAGATATCGTGGTATTGCTGGATGAGCATGTGGCTTACCTAAAAGTGGATAAGCGCAAGTTGAATGAATATGCGCGCCAGCAATTATGTGATTTGACCAAGCAAGAGTTGGTGTTTTAAAGACGATTAATGATGTGCCATAAGTTTTTGTAGATCGGGCAGGTTTGGAGCCAACCCCTACGATTGAATAGGATTTGAGATTCTGTAGGGGTGGGTTCTAAAACCATCCTCGTATTTTTATTAAATGATAAAGTATTTATATGACTGAACTTTCGCAAGCCCAAACTGATAACAATCAACTTGAAAATAGTAAAGCGGCAATTTTGGCGCGTGTCCAGCTTGAAGAAGGTTGGAAAGCGGCTCTGGCGGATGCATTGACCAGTGAATCCATGACGGCTTTGCGTCAGTTTTTAGTCGAGCAAAAAAAACAAGAACTGACGATTTATCCGCCAAATAATTTAATTTTTAATGCATTTAATACCACGCCGCTGAATCAAGTGAAGGTTGTGATTTTAGGGCAAGATCCTTATCACGGCGCACGCCAAGCCAATGGTTTGTCGTTTTCGGTACAACGGAGCATTCCGATTCCGCCGTCATTGCGAAATATTTTGCATGAGCTTTCAACAGATACAGGAATTAAGCCAGCGGGTCATGGTGATTTGACCAATTGGGCACAACAAGGCGTGTTGTTGCTCAACAGTGTGATGACGGTCGTTGAAGGGCAGCCGACCAGCCATCAAGGGCGTGGTTGGGAAGAGTTCACTGATCAAGTGATTGAAGTGTTGAATGATCATACTGAGCACACGGTTTTTATTTTGTGGGGCGCGTATGCACAAAAGAAAGGGAAGTGGATTGATAGTGAACGCCATTTGGTGTTGACTGCTGCGCATCCGTCACCATTGGCTGCAAATCGTGGTGGTTTCTTTGGCACACGTCCATTTTCTAAGGCAAATCAATACTTGGTGCAATATGGCAAGCAGCCGATTGATTGGCAGTTAGGGTAGTTCCACCTAACTTCTTATTGCTTAATTAGATGATAATTTGAAAAAGGATAGAGCGTGCAGGAGTTCAACTTTCCACATGATCTCGATATTTGGTCATTTTTCATAGTATTGGTATCGTTTCTTCTCTTCATAGTGATTGCTTGTTGGCTTAATGGATATTTTCATAAAGAAAAAGAGCTTGATGGGCGAGTGGATCGTTTGCATGGTTTACCTAGAGCAAATTTATGGTCGAAAGTAGCCAGTTGTCTGGGATTAATTGTTCTTTTATTGACGTGGTTGAAGTGGGATGAGTGCTTTTATCGGTTAAATATATCTTCTCATTATGTGCAGGTTTGGTTTGTTTCACCTCATAAAGAAAAAACTATTGTGATCGAAAAAGATAATATAGATTCAATTCATTATGGTTTTCAAAAAGCAGGTAGTAATTGCTTTGTAAGAATTCAACTGAAAAATGGAACAAGTTACAAAAGCACCATCGGGAAAGCGTGTAAAAATGCTTATACGTCACTAAGCAATTTTGTGCAGTCTGAGTGAGTTGGAGATGTTGGTAAGTTCTATCGTTTTGTCAGAATTCACCCCCCAAGACCACGTCTGGATGCAAGCTGCTTTGGATTTAGCTAAGCGTGCTGCCAATCTCGGAGAAGTTCCTGTGGGTGCGGTTTTAGTGCATGATGGTCAAATTATTGGTGAAGGTTTTAATCAGCCGATTACTCAACATGATCCCACAGCACATGCGGAAATTTGTGCGCTACGTGATGCGTGTCAGCGCCTACAAAACTACCGATTGCCACTCGATGTGACATTATATGTAACGCTTGAGCCGTGTACGCAATGTGTAGGCGCAATGATTCATGGGCGAGTGGCACGTGTTGTCTATGCTGCCGAAGAGCCACGCGCAGGTTCGTTGGTTAGCGCAAGACAATTATTGGATAATGGTTTTTAT
>CAYJUB010000013.1:903-3523 GCA_964373145.1 uncultured Moraxellaceae bacterium | reverse complement strand
TCGGTGGCTTAATGGCTGAAGAAAGTGCAGCATTGCTTAAATCTTTTTTTAAAGCGCGGCGTAGTAAAGCTGCCGAATGATTACTGAAAAATAGCCTGATTGTTAATACAAGAGAATAGTTACATGAAACCATTAAATATTGCAATTTTAACCGTCTCTGATACGCGTGAATTAGCTACCGATACATCAGGTCAATATTTGTGTGATGTGCTGACTGCATCAGGCCATACGTTGGCGGCGCGTGAGATTGTGAAAGATGATATTTATCAGCTTCGCGCTGTAGTGTCGAAATGGATTGCGTCAAACGATATTCAAGTGGTGATTACGACTGGTGGTACAGGTTTTTCGGGTCGTGATAGTACGCCTGAAGCATTAGCGCCTTTATTTGATAAAGAAGTGGAAGGCTTTGGTGAGTTGTTCCGTCATTATTCCTTGCTTGAAATTGGCACGAGTACTTTGCAATCTCGTGCGCTTGCGGGCATGGCAAATCGTACCTTGGTTTTCTGCGTACCGGGTTCGACGGGTGCGTGTAAAACGGCATGGACGACGATTTTGGAATCACAGCTCAATAGCGATACTAAGCCATGTAATTTTGTGAGCCATGTTAAGGCCATTAATTAATAGTTCATTGTGCGGATGAAGGTCACTTTAATCCGCACATTTCGACAGGCTCAATGAGCTATGTTGGTTTATGTCTAAATGCTTTTAACCGTTTTAAAGATTTACAATAAATAAGAACGAATTCATTTCATTGGATTTAATATCGAAACTGCTAAAAATATTCAAATGACCAAGGCTGGTTTAAACAAGGGAATTCTGTATGACCGATATTGACCCATCAAAAGAGCAAGTCGCTCACCTTGATTACGCCAGTCATAAACAACATAAAAAACCACTCATTCCGATGCCTTCATTGGCGTGGCAAATCGTCATTGGTTTGGTCGCAGGGATTATTGTCGGTTGGTTGTTTTCGGGTCAGGCGTGGATTACCACTTGGATTGCTCCGCTAGGTGATATTTTCATTCGCTTAATCAAAATGATTGTTGTGCCGATTGTGATTTGTACATTGATCGTCGGTGTTGCTGGAACGGGTGATATTAAGGCGCTGGGACGATTGGGTGGCAAAACCTTGTTGTACTTTGAGGTCATCACGACTTTCGCGATTCTTTTCGGTTTAGTGCTTGCGAATGTGCTGAAACCAGGAATCGGTATTGATCTAACCGGTTTAACCAAAACTGACATCTCAAAATATGTCGCTACTGAACATACGGTATCGCACAATTCATTCGCCGATACGTTTCTTCATATCGTTCCGACCAATATTTTTGATGCGCTGGCAAAAGGGGACATGCTGGCGATCATTTTTTTCTGTGTGATGTTTGGTTTGGGTTTGGCATCGTTGGGTGAAAAAGGTAAGCCATTAGTCAGTCTGTTTAGTCAGGCAGCTGAGAGTATGTTTTGGGTGACGCGGATGATTATGCACATTGCACCACTGGGTGTATTTGGGCTAATGACCGTTGCGGTAAGTAAATTTGGTTTAGCCGCATTGATTCCGTTGGCAAAATTGGTAGGCGTTGTTTATTTGGCGATGTTTGCGTTTGTATTTATTGTTTTTGGGTCAATTGCGCGTTGGGTTGGAGTGCGATTGTTTGATATTATCCGGCTCTTACGCGAAGAGCTGATTTTGGCGTATAGTACGGCCAGTTCCGAGACGGTGTTGCCACGTTTAATTGAGAAGATGCAAGGCTTTGGTGTTCCTAAACACATTGTGGGCTTTGTGATTCCAACGGGTTATTCGTTTAATCTGGATGGCAGTACGTTATATCAGTCGATTGCGGCGATATTTTTGGCGCAGTTATACGGCATTGATTTATCGATTGGTCAGCAAATTACCTTGGTCTTGGTGTTAATGCTGACCAGTAAAGGTATTGCGGGCGTTCCGGGTGTGAGTTTTGTGGTGTTGCTTGCGACCTTGGGGTCGGTTGGTATACCCGCGGAAGGCTTGGCGTTTATCGCTGGCATTGATCGCATCATGGATATGGCGCGGACAGTGGTCAATGTGATTGGTAATGCCTTGGCATCCATCGTGATCAGCCGCTGGGAAGGACAATTTCGTAAGACGGAAGTTCAAGACGCTTCAATTTGAAATCGGCTTAAAAAGTTATTTAGTTATTGATATTACGTTTTTTAGAGAAAGGATCAGATCATGGCAACAATTAGTATTACTCAGCGTTTTACACAATCACCAGAGCAAGTTTTTGCCGTATTGGGTACGCATGCCGGTTTGGGCGTGTGTTTCGCACCGTTACAAGTAACGCGCGTGCAGGACTCTGCGGATACTCATCATCCTGATGGCGTGGGTTCAGTACGTAAAATGGGCTTCGGTTCTGTAACGCCGCTCTATGAGCAAGTGACTGAATACGAACCAAATAAATTTGTTGAATATGTGCTGATCAATAATCCATTGATTAAACATCATGTGGGTCGTTTAGTATTTTCTCAAGAAGGTGCTGGTACTTTGTTGAATTATACGATTGAACTGGAAGGTAAAATTCCAGGTTCTGGCCATGCAATTTTGGCGGGCTTGAATGTTGGTATTAAACAAGGTCTGAAAAAATTG
>CAYJUB010000013.1:0-893 GCA_964373145.1 uncultured Moraxellaceae bacterium | reverse complement strand
AAAAGTCATTACGATTGACGGCCCAAGTGGTTCTGGAAAGGGCACACTTGCGGCGCGTCTTGCGGTGCATTACGGTTATAACTTGCTGGATTCTGGCGCGTTGTATCGTTTGCTGGGTTTGAAGGCTGATCAGCAAGGTTTGTTTGCCAATGGTTCATTCCGAGACGGCGTTGTGCCGACTGCGCAATTGGTCGATTTAGCGCTTCATTTGGATATCCAATTCGTTCCTAATCAAGATCAACAGCTCGTTGTTCTGCTAGATGGTAATGACGTCACTCAAACCATTCGTACCGAGCAAGCGGGTAGTTTGGCGTCGCAAGTGGCGGTGATTCCTGAAGTGCGAGTGGCGTTGTTACAGCGCCAGCATGACTTTGCAGTATTGCCGGGATTGGTGGCTGATGGCCGCGATATGGGCACAGTCGTTTTCACCGACGCGCCAGCCAAAATTTACCTGACCGCATCTGCGGTTGCACGTGCCGAACGTCGTGTAAATCAATTGCGAAATATGGCAATTGATGCTAATATGAGCGATATTTTATCCGATATTGAAGCACGTGATCGACGTGATACGGAGCGTGCTGTTGCACCGCTTAAACCTGCTGATGATGCGCTGATTGTGGATAGCTCATCGAAGGGGATTGAAGAGGTGTTTGCCGAGCTGGTTAGCTACATTGATTTAAAGATCAGTGATTCACGTATTCAATAAGCTATTTTAAAGTTTTGCTTTCATTCGACTGGTCTTTTATTAGATATGTTGATTGAGAGCTTTTAGTTTTTTTAAAACTAAACCCAAACGCGGTCAATGATCTGATTTTAGGTCAAGGTGTTTTGGTTTGGTTCAATCCGATCCGCAGCAGATTGACCCTGCGCGGCTATACACAAACAGGTTATAC
>CAYJUB010000012.1:0-15819 GCA_964373145.1 uncultured Moraxellaceae bacterium | reverse complement strand
GAAGCTGATAATGAGTTCTTGCTGAAAGGCGGTGTATTCACTAAAGAAATGCTTAGTGCATATGTTGAACTGAAACGCGAAGAAGTTCGTCGCTTGAACACAACAACTCACCCTGTTGAGTTCGAAATGTACTACAGCTGCTAAGTTGTAGTTGAGTGAAAAAAGGTCTGCATTGCAGGCCTTTTTTTATTGGTATGTCCCGTCCTAGAGTAGGTTGACACCAAAGAGCTTTTGCTCAGGAGTGTCAAATTGCTGGTTCCCAACGTCCCGTTGGGAATCCATATATCTGATTCACAGCAATAAGAATTGAATGATCCACACCTGTCGGACATCGGGGTTCCCAACGGGGACGTTGGGAACCAGATCAGGAGCTCCAGCCTATGAAAGGAACTGAGGCACCTTTTTCTTAAGCAGCTCAATAAGCTCTGAGCTCATGAAATCATATTCATCGGGAATGCCAAGGCAAATTATTCCTTTGTCATTGAGATTCTTCTTGAACCTTTTCTGGAGCTTTGTGCGATGAGTAGCTTCCATGACAAAAATCTTATCTGCCCATTCAATTAATTCAGGAGTGACCGGATTAACGGCGTCGTGATTGGTGCCTGCCGAGAGTACCTCTAAGCCGGGTTCTTGAGCGAAAATCTGCTCGGCGGTAGGGCTTCTGAGCTTATTCTGGCTGCAGATGAATAGGATACGTTGCACGATTAGCACCTAACTATTCTTATGAGGCTGAGGTGACAAATAAGATGCCAAAATGTGCCACATAAGATTCCTATTTTGATTAAAAAAATGATAACGTTACGCATAAATATGTCATCAGCATTTACTTAAGTCAATATTAATAAAAATGTTTTTGATTGACTAATTTTTTTCACTACAGGCGTACATTCATTAATCCGCTCTTATGTGTCACATAAAAATGTTTTTCCTAGATCAACTTATTTTTAAACCATTTTAGAGTTTGAGTAGCTAGAGTAGTGCGAATCGTTGAGAAAAAGCGTGAGTTGAATCCCAAGTAATACTGACTCATGATTATGCTAGATTCATGACTTATAAGAGTAGTCAGACAAGCACGAAGCTGCCACGAAAAATTACCATGGATAGACCAACCGTATCATCGAATGACCCTTATATGGCAAGCTGATCAATACAATCCAACCGAAATCGTTGCAGGCTATGCCGCCGCTTCAGGTTTTATTAAAGGTGCGGAATTTACGCCTAATGCTCAGTTCTTTTGGTTTTGCTTGGTTTCTATCACTCTGCTGATTCTGACCCAGATTTATTTAATGTTCATCACCAAGTCAAAAAGTAGTCTGACGACGTCTAATAGCGTCTAAAGAAAGGCCAGAAAGCATTGAGAAATCTAAGCTTCTGGCCTTTTTTATCTTGCTTGTAGACCTTGTGCGAGTCTTGGTTGAGTTAAAAAGTATGACTGAGGTACATAACCTCGCATTCTCTACATAGGCCGTTGAAGTATAATGAAACTACAATGATGATTAGATTCTAGACCATGGCCAAAAATAAACGTCCGCAAGATCGCCAGGAAAAACACGATGAGATTGTGGCGGCTGCTCGGTCTCTTTTTCTAGATGAAGGGTTTGATGCAGTGTCAATGGCACGCCTAGCTGCAGCTGCTGGAATTGCCCCAAATACCATATATTGGTATTTCAAAGACAAAGATGAGGTGTTAGCAACTGTACTGAGTAATGTATTCAGTGAGCATTGGCTCGCTTACCTCGCAGCAGATTTTCCGAAGCCTATTGATAAGTTGTTATGGTTTGTCGCGCGTTTGCAGGAAGCCAGTATACTTATTTCTACTGTACACACTCGCTTGCGTACGTCATCTGCAATTCATATATGGCATGATAATTTTCATCTGATGCTTGAAGCATTAATTCGCAATGAGTTGATGACTTTAGGTGTCTTGGAAGCTGATGTTGATGCGTTAACAACCATATTAATATTTACGATCGAAGGTTTGTTGATACACCAATCTAGCGAAGCATTGAGTTACCGCATTTGTGAAACATTATTGCGGCAACTCAAACTTAATATTTAAACGCATTGATCATGAAATTTCGCGAATACTTTTATTCTAGTAAAAGTTTTTAGGAGTTTTTAGATAATAGTGATTCTAAGAACTCGAGTTGATATCCCAGATTTAGTGTGAGCGTTGGCTCGAAATAGGGTTCAAAGTGATTCGCATTTAAGTGTCGAGTTGTTATGAATGAATTCCCTAGATTTCGTATTTTCTTTTCAATAAAGGGTGCTACGGTATCATTATCTGCAGCGACCAATAAGGTTGGGATGCGGATTTTTTTTAATCGTTTAAAGGGTTGATAGAGACCCATCGTTAAAACAGAGCGAGCTGTCACTCGGTTATCGTAGTCTAATTGAGCTTCTTGTATTCCACGCTGCATAGCGTCATTTGCCCCGTCACGATCCATCGTGGACAGTTTACCAATCGGTCCAACAACTGGAATATAAACAGGATTTCCAAAACGTATTAAATCCGCGAAAGCATATGCTCCTAAACGTAATAAATGAGTAAGCGGAACGGATTTAACGGATGCCATGCCATCAAGCATCGGTACTTGTGCTATCGCTCCCATAAGTTCTGAATGCTTTGCGGCGAGGTCAACGACATGTCCTCCACCGAATGAAGTCCCCCATAATACGATCCGAGTTTTATCTATCTGAGGTTGGCGTTTTAAGTGCGCTAAAGCATTTTCTGCATCTCGAAGGCGTTGCCAAGGGTTAATTTCATTTCTTGGTTGACCTTCACTTTTACCCCAGCCAGCGTAATCAAAGCTCATGACAGCGAAGCCGGCCTGTAAAAAGTGCTGGGTGAAATCCTTGGTGAGTGCATCCTGAATACCGCCCCAACCATGCACCATGAGGATCGCTGGTAGAAGTTCCTGCTGTGATTCTATTGGCGTGTGTAATGTAGCTGCGCAGCAAATGTTGTCAGATAAAAATGTAGATGGTGAGGTTTTAATCGTTGGATGTGTGATTGTATTCATAGTTTTTACCTAGGAAGTGATCTTGAATGGTGTTTAAGATGTAAATATTACCACATCTTGATCGGTATTCAAGATGTGGCGTATGAAATTAAATTTTGCTGTCATGAGTCATCCATGCAGGGCATGAATCTTACTTAGGTCACGTATTGTTAAAAAATACTTTTTTATTTATACCGTTTGGATTCACCATCCATAATCATTATGATTATCTTCATCATATTCATACTTAAATCTTTGGTTTTGTGGTTTACAATAAGATTATCCATTCGCATAGGATTGCCCATGATGAAAATATTTGAACAGATCAATAGTGTTACTTCTTATGTAAAGCCAAAATTGACAGTATCGGTCATGCTTTTAAGTATTTGCTCATCTATGGTTGTCACGAGCCAAATGGCAAGCGCGGCTGTTTATAAAAAAATTGATGCAGATGGCAATGTCAGTTTCAGCGATGTGCCTGATAAAAATGCTCAGCTGATCAATGTGGCTCCGTTATCGACTGTGCCAGCGATGAGTCCTGAATTAATTGAGAGCACACTGGGTAATGATTCAAACACCACAAACAGCGCACGGCAGGAAAATTATGCACTGACGATCATTGCCCCAGAGCCAGATCAAACGTATCGTCGTGGCGTTGAAGCATTTGCTGTGAATGTTCAAGTTAAACCAAACTTAATCAATGGTGATCGTTTAATCACGTTGGTTGATGGCGCACCAAGCAATGGGGGTTCTACTGAAGAGATGGAGCGAGGACAACATCAGTTTGAAGCAAGAATTGTTAATACAAATGGACGTATATTAACCTCAAAATCCGTTTCATTTAATGTGCTGCAAAGCAATGTGAAGCAACAAGCTCCTATTGGCAAGCCACCGATTGGAAAAAAGCCATAATATGAGGTCGCCATCATTGCGCAAGTATGCTGGTTCTCAGCATACGACGCGCTGGTTTACTGTTAAAAATAAGCATCATGACTTATTAAATATCGCACCGCATAGCGTCAGATCTTGGCTTTTGGCACAAGGTTCATTGACTCAGCAACTGCGTGAGTTTTCAGGTGGTCAGTTTCGAGTTTTACCTCTGCGTGAATCTTTACAGCCTCCTAAGGCAGATGAAATCAAACAGCTTCGCATAAAACCCTCACAGCGTGTTTGGGTACGTGAAGTCTTGTTATTTGGTCGTGATCAAGAGCCATGGGTGCATGCGCGCAGTGTGATGCCTCTGCGAACTTTGCGTGGTTCGGGTCGTCGGTTGAAACTGTTGAAAAATCGCTCATTAGGGTCATTACTGTTTGAGCGTAGTGGTGTGCAACTTGTGCCTCAATTTCAACAAAGAAAATCTCGTGAATTAGCAAAATTATCTGAAGGTTGGACGCGCCGAACGACTTATGTTTGGCATAATAAATTTTTATTGGTACAAGAGACTTTTTTGCCTGCTTTTATTAAAGCATTGGATCAATAACACCATTCCATGTCGTGAAAGTGAGCTTTTGATGAATTCTCCAATGCAGACACAATCATTTACGTGGCAAGAACGCGTGTTTGCCTATGTGCAACTTACAAGACTTGATCGGCCTGTGGGCATTGAGTTACTGCTTTGGCCAACCCTGTGGGCGGTTTGGTTGGCAGGACAACAAACAGATGCGCATCAGCCGTCTTGGCAGATTGTATTGGTGTTTTTTCTCGGTGTTGTATTCATGCGATCTGCAGGATGCGTGATTAATGATTTCGCCGATCGTCATGTCGATGGTCAAGTCGCCCGAACAAAGAATCGACCGCTGGCGAGTGGTCGGGCATCGTCTAAAGGTGCTTTAATATTATTTGCGGTGCTGCTCACGCTCAGTGCATCTTTATTGCTATTTTTACCGTTAGAAACGCTGTATTGGGCTTTCGGCGCTGCGTTTTTAGCGACGCTTTATCCTTTCATGAAGCGTTGGACCTATTTGCCTCAGTTTGTGTTGGGTGCTGCATTCTCTTGGGCCATACCGAAGGCGTTTGTGGCACAAGGGCAAACGCCGGGGTTGGTGTGCTGGTTAATGTATGTGGCGAATCTATGTTGGACCGTTGCGTATGACACGCAATACGCCATGACGGATCGTGAGGATGATTTAAAAGCGGGTATTAAGTCGACGGCAATACTTTTTGCTAAGAATGACTTGTTGATCATCGGTGTTTTACAAATGCTGTTTTTGACATTGATGGCGACTGTTTTTTATATTTTAAAATTAAATATTTTTGCATATGCGGGGCTTCTGATTGCGCTGATATTTTTTGTATTCCAATATTTACAAACGCGGGATCGATTACCTGCACATACGTTTAAGGCATTTTTGAATAATTGCTGGGTAGGGCGGATTGTCTGGCTTGGTGTTGTGGTTGCACTTTTTTAGTGGGATTTATTTCGTCGCAAATGGAGGCATTATTTGAATCCTTTGCCGTTGAAAAAACTTCACATGGTACAATCTCAGTTTAATCATATCGTTTATTTGTCGAGTAATATGACGGATTCTTTGAATAGCACGACAACATCAGATCAATCTTCCGTTCTCAATATTGAGCTTGCTGACGAGGCCGCGACTTCAAAAATTGCCGCACAACTTGCACAAGTTTTTATGTCAGGTGTGGTTTATTTGGTTGGTGGCTTAGGCGCAGGAAAAACAACGTTCACGCGTGCGTGGTTGCATGCAAAAGGACATATTGGCGCAGTTAAAAGTCCAACTTATACGTTGGTTGAACCGTATCAGATTCAGGGACACCCTGTTTTTCATTTCGATTTATATCGTTTGAATGATCCTTTTGAACTTGAACTCATGGGGATTCGTGATTATTTCGATGATCACAATGCGCTATTGCTGGTTGAGTGGCCACAAAAAGGCGAACCAGTCATTCCCCCAGCAGACTTACAGATTACATTACGTATTGCAGATGATGAAATGACTCGGCTATTAACCATTGAAGCGTTCAGCCCGATTGGAATTGCGGCGTTAGCGGATTTAAATAGCGATATTTCGCAAGATTACACAGGCTCGGAAGCCCTTGAATGAATGATTCTCTAGCAACATCAGCAGCGCCTTTGATGACCACTCGTATTCAAAAACTCCCTGCGGCACTTGCCAATCAAATTGCAGCGGGTGAGGTGGTCGAGCGTCCAGCATCTGTGGTCAAGGAGTTGGTCGAGAATGCCTTGGATGCTGGTGCAACACGTATAGAAGTGCGTGTCCAGCAAGGCGGATCTTCGCTGATTGAAGTATTGGATAACGGGAAAGGGATTCATCCTGATGATTTAGTTCTCGCAGTTTTGCGCCATGCGACCAGTAAAATTTCAACGGCTGAGCAGTTAGCTGCTATTGCGACTTTAGGTTTTCGTGGTGAAGCGTTAGCGTCGATTGCAGCGATTTCTCGTTTTAGTTTGTCTAGTAGTCAGACTGATGATGGGTTGGGTCTTGAAGTCACCGTAGATACCGCAATTGATCATGAAAATGCAGAACATTCTTTAAAAAATGCAATTACGCCTAAACCTGTCGCGCATGCGCGTGGGACACGTGTTGTCATTCGGGATTTATTTTATAACGTTCCTGCACGTCGTAAATTTCTGAAAAGTGTCGCGACAGAATACAGTCATATCGAAGAAGTCATTCGCCGTATGGCGCTCGTTCATTTTGATGTGGCATTTGTACTCATTCACCAAGATCAACGTAAAATTGATTTACCGATTGCTGATAGTGGTGAGTTGCGTTTGCAGCGTGTACGCAAAATTTTGGGTGGACGTTTTGCTGATACGGCGCATTGGGTGGATTCACAAAGTTTAGATTTACGTTTGGCTGGCTGGCTGGGTCATCCTGCGGAGGCGCGCGGACAAGCCGATTTACAGTATTTGTATGTCAATGGTCGCGTGGTGAAAGATCGTAGCGTCAGTCATGCACTTCGTATGGCGTATGAATCAGTTTTGCATTGGCATAAACATCCGGCCTTTCTCCTGTTCCTTGAGCTTGACCCTGAGCGCGTGGATGTCAATGTCCATCCAACCAAACATGAAGTGCGCTTTGTTGCCCAGCGTGAAGTGCATGAGTTTGTCCGTCATAACGCCAAGCAGGTGCTTTCACAGTTTCAAACTGCGCCAGCTGAACTTGCCGATGCATTGCATCCAAACCAACGTCAGCCTGAGCAAGTGCAATCCGTTTTGGGTCTTCATCAACCTGATTCAGGATTTTCGAACAATAGTGAACAGGCTTTTGCTCATCAACTGAATTCAGCGAAGTCTGAACATTCTGCACATGTTGAATTTTCGCAACAATCGAATTTGAATGCCTATCCAAGCCAATCATTTCAAGATCGAGGCGTGCAATCTGCTTTGGGGCAGTATCATCAAGCGCTGCGTCCTGAAACAAATCCAAATTTTGAAAATGTAAAAACCCATGATGAATATCCATTAGGGCTGGCGCTGGCGCAGTTGCATGGGATTTATATTCTGGCGCAAAACCGTGACGGTCTAATCATGGTTGATATGCATGCGGCGCATGAACGTATTTTGCTGGAACAACTCAAAGTCGCTTGGGATGCCAATCAAGCTGATCAGTGGCAAACACAGCCGCTTTTAGTCCCGTTGGCGGTGGATGTCACGTCGCAGCAAGCGCATCGTGCTGAGCAGATTCAAGACAGCTTACATCGTTTAGGCTTGGAAATTGATCGGCAAGGCGAGCAGACAGTAGTCGTTCGTGCGGTGCCTGCATTATTAGCGCGGGGCAATGTCACGACACTGGTTCAGCAGTTATTATCTGATATTGATTTATCTGAGATGGGGCAGGATGAGCAAGCTGTTAATCCCAACAATAGTGGCTTAATTCGCGCCAGAGATCGAATTCTGGGCACAATGGCCTGCCATGGGGCAGTGCGTGCGCATCGTCAGCTCAGCCTTGCTGAAATGAATGGTTTACTGCGCCAAATGGAGCAAACCCCCTTTGCGAGCCAGTGCAATCACGGTCGTCCGACATGGCGCGCGTTTCCATTGTCTCAGCTCGATAAATTATTTGCACGGGGCGATTGATTGACCTTACTTAGAAAGCCAGCGGAGCATCCGCCAGCCATTTGTTTAATGGGCCCAACGGCCAGTGGCAAGACGGGCTTAGCCTGTGAGTTATACAATACTGGGAAGTATGAAATTATTTCTGTCGATTCAGCATTGGTCTATCGCGGTTTAGATATTGGCACAGCAAAACCAACACCGCAGGAGTTGGCGCAATATCCACATCATTTGGTGGATATCATTGAACCAGAAGAAGTGTATTCAGCTGCCAATTTTGTGGAAGACGCAACGCGACTCATTGATGACATCCAACAGCGGGGCAAAATCCCTTTGTTGGTTGGTGGAACGATGTTGTATTTTCGTAGTCTACTGTCAGGTATGGCAGCGATGCCCGCCGCAGATGCGGATGTTCGTGCGGAAATTACGGCGCAAGCAGAGCAACATGGCTGGGGTTGGATTCATCAGCAATTAGCGTTGGTTGATCCGCGCGCGGCGCAGAGATTTTTCCCGAGTGATCGTCAGCGAGTCATGCGCGCTTTGGAGGTTTTTCGTATTAGCGGGCGCGCCATTAGTGACTTTCATGATGAGCAAGTGATAGAGTCAACATCCGATCGTTTTACCATTTATGCTTTGGTGCCAGACCGTGCGATTTTACATGAGCGTATTGCACTTCGTTTACAGCAAATGTGGGATGCTGGTTTTATAGATGAAGTAAAAAAGTTGCGTCAACGTGAGTTTCTGACTGCTGAGTTTCCATCAATGCGTGCAGTGGGTTATCGGCAAGTTTGGGAGTATTTAGATCAAATTGAGAAGGAGTTACCGTTTATCGCTCAAAATGGTAATCTCACAGAATATCAATTGACTGATAATACCAATAAAAACATACTAGAAATGCAAAACCGCGCATTATATGCAACAAGGCAATTGGCTAAACGGCAATATACCTGGATTCGCTCATTACGCGATTCTCACATTGTTCAGGTATTTAATACAGTTAATGAAGGTCTTCTTCACTTGCGTAGTTGAAGAGAATGGCTCAAAATTGTCACCCTTGTCGAGTGACAAAAGAAATTCAATTAGCAGCTAATTGTGGCAGCTTTTTATTTACATTTATTTTTTTTGTTTTTGGAGAATATGCGATGTCTAAAGGTCAAACATTACAAGACCCGTTTTTAAACGCCTTGCGTAAAGAGCGAATTCCAGTTTCAATATTCTTAGTTAATGGCATTAAATTACAAGGTCAGATTGAGTCTTTTGATCAATACGTGGTTTTACTGAAAAATACCGTAAGCCAAATGGTTTATAAGCATGCGATTTCTACAGTCGTACCTGCACGTAATCCACGTCCTGCAGCTGGCACTGAACAAGCAGCTGGTTTTGCTTCGCCTACACCAAGTTTTGGTGCTCAAGGTGGTGGCTTTGGTGGTCAACCGACAGGTGGTTTTGGTGCGCCACGCGGTTTCGGTGCAGCACAACCTTCAGGCTTTGGTAATCAAGGTGGCTTTGGTGCACAAGGCGGCTTTGGGTCAGGTTATGGTCAGGCGCCAGGTAATCAAGCACCTAACTTTGGCGATCACAAAGATTCTGACGAAGATGGTGGCGACAATAATAATTTCTAATCATTTGATTGATGGTTATTGTTAGAAATGACACCGCTTTGATGCGGTGTTTTTTTGTGAAAAAAATAAGTGCTTTAAATAATAATCAATTGAGTTGTTTGTTGGAAATAATAATATCACTGCGTGATATATATATTTGTTTTTTGAATTTTTAAATTGCTCGTATTCATAATATCGGATGTGTAAATAACATTCGATATTATGAATATTAGGTTTTATTGGTTTGTGCCGCGCATATCGACATAGGCTGTTGCACGTATTTCACTTAACCAGTTCTGCAGTTCAGTCGGGTACTGACGTTTATATAAAGTTTGCTTCGCAACATCTCTACGATATTGTTCTGTCATATCTTTATCGCGTGTATCTTCAACTTGTAATATATGCCAGCCGTATGGCGATTGAAATACAGGACTGATTTTCCCAACGGGTGTTTTCAGCATCATGCTTTCAAATGAAGGCACCATTTCACCCGTCGCGACCCAACTTAAATCACCGCCATTTTGTGCTGAACCTGGATCGTCAGAGTAAGTTTTTGCGAGGTCAGCAAAAGATGCACCTGATTGCAACTTGGAGTAGATATCATCGATTTTAAGTTTTGCATCATTGAGATTGGTGACTTCGCTCGTTTTCACGAGGATATGACGGACATGATACTGATGAACCATTGCACCTGCTGCGCCACGCATTCCTTCAGATTGCAGAATATCAACACCTTCGGCTGTCACGAATGGTTTACTAAATTCACCCTGTTTTAAGCTCGAGAGTGCTTCGACAAAAGGTGTCGGTAGCTCATCGGATTTGTGCCAGCCTTGTTCACCGCCTTTGAGTTTATATTGAGCCACCACGGACTCGATGGATTTACCCGCACGGAGTTGAGTCAGTACTTCATTTGCTGTTGCCGTTGCTTTGGCGACTTCTGCAGTATTGGTGTTGTCAGTGATCGGCACTTGAATAATATTAAAATTAAATTCAGTTTTTAGAGCCTCTGCACTTTGCGGCGAACTGAGGAAGTTGTCCACTTCCTTATCAGTAATTTTAAGACGACTCGCCACGCGTGATTGCTGTAAGCGATTGATATTCAAATCTTCTTCAATCTGTTGTCTGAACTCTGCGTAACCATTTGGTTTAATTGCATTGATTTTCTTTTCAAATAAATCCAGTGAAGTAATACCTTGCTGCTGAGCAATACTGGTAATAGCGGCATCTATTGTATTGTCATCGACGCTTGCTCCACTACGAGCAATAATGCCCAGTTGGATTTTCCGCAGAATCAACTGTCGAATGACATCTGCTTGCAAGACGTTTTCAGGGGGGAGTGCTTGTTTGCGTGCGAGGATTTGTTGCTTTGCACCTTGTAACGCTTGATCCACATCACTGGCGAGGATGATTGAGTCATCAACAATCGCAACCACATAATCTAATTGAGTCGCCGGCGCGGATGCTGGTGCAGCGTAGACATGATTCGCTGGAACTAAGAAAGCGCCGCTTAATACGGTTAAACCCAGTACTGAAGATAAAACTCCACTGTACAGGTTTGTTTGACGAAACAGACTCTGATTTTGACTCTGATTTTGAATCTGAACTTGACCAGAAGCATGGTGTAAATCTTGATTTAACGTTTTTGCCACGATGAGTCTACCTGCGTGAATCCATAAATTTTCTGCTTGAGCAGGGCGGAAAGAGGGCTTTGAGAGTTGCTCGCTAATCCCTTGAATGTAACTTGTAATACGATACCTGTATGTGCACGAGTGATACGCGGATCATCGAAATCGTTATAGTATGAGCGACCAAATGCTGCAACAGACCAACAACATGAATCGTAATCTATGCCAATCAAAGCATCGCGAGCTGCACTGGTTTGGTAGTCGTACTGTATTGAACCCATGATTCGAAAATTATTATAAACAGGTTGCACAAAAGAAGCCGTAGCTTGCCTTGAACCAATTTGATGATCTTCTGTAACATTACGTCTAAAAATATAGCCTAAACTAAGGACGCGACCGGTGTCTGTCGTGTAGTGAATGTCAGATGAGTGCGCTGAAAATTTACCAGAAGCGAGCCATAATGCACTGCCGTCATAACTGAGATTTTTGTTCCAAGTCGCACCGACATCAAGGCCAACACCTGATGAGCGGGCTTTACTTGTGCTATCCGCCGCAAAAAGTTTTGTCTCGCGATTGCTGAAATAAAACCGATCAGCAACACCAATTCTTAAGCGTTCATGTCCTTCAGCATCATAAATACGATTAGTCACGCCAAGAGTTGCAAAGTTATTGTCATCTAAGCGGTCATTACCGACAAAACGTGATGGATTAAAAAGTTGGTTGTAGTTATTTGATGTGTACGTGGTATCAAATACTGGAAGCGCATTTTGATTGACATATGGCGAGTAGGCGTAAAATAAACGAGGTTCAAAGGTCTGGAGATATTTGCCAATATCACGTTCGAATACCAATCCGCTGTCAACGCTCAATTGAGGGACAACAATTGATGGGGTGCGACTGTTGTTATTGGTTTGATCGAGGTATAACAAGGTGCGCACAGACGCACTCGGAATAATGTAGCCACTGGGTTGGCGATAATTGTATTTTATGCCGAGGGTGTTGTATTGCCGAATACCATCGGTTTGTGGACCTGAGCCATCATTAACTTCACGCTGAAAATATCCAGTATCATTATCTGCAAATCGTTCCCAACCGGTCAATGAACCTTGATCGTATTTCAGCTTTAACTGAATCCGTCCATAAGGGCGATCGATATCAGGAATTGTTTTATCGAGTCCTTGATAGTTCAATGCTTGTAGGTAGCCGTTTAATCCCCACGCGCTGTTGTTGTAATTCAATGTCGCAGAGCGTTCTTGATTGAGATTATTAATTGGGCCGAGTGTCTGACCAACATCAGAAAAATACTCTTTATCTGACACATAGTTTAAATTGATTCGACTATTCCAATTCTGGCTATAGGTGATGTTGTGCAAAAATCGGAGTTCTTTACGATCCAAATCATTATATTTAGGATCATTTGGTAAAAACGAGCCGGCAACTGTTCCTGCGCCTAAATGCGGTGTAAGGAAGCGAAATTCTCCATCCATCATTGGATTACGATTGGTGATAATCCGTGGCGTTAATGTCGCATCGTAGTTAGGTGCGAGATTCAGGTAGTACGGCAACGCAAAATCTAAACCGTTATCACTGCTATAGCGCAAACTTGGAATCAGTACACCGCTTGCACGACGATCATCAATAGGAAAATTGAAATAAGGAATATAAAAAATCGGGACTTGGCCGATATAAAGCTTTGCATCTCTGGCAACGCCGCGCCCAGTTTCTTGATTCAAAATCAGTTGATGAGATTTGAGTTTCCAGCCAACGGTATCCGGTTCGCACGTGGAATATTCAGAATCCACAATTCGCGTGACATAATCTGATTCACGAATCACTTCACCAGCACGACCATGCGCTTGTCGATCTTCAGCAATAAACTGACTGTTTTTGATGCTGCCTGTTTTTTGCTCTAAATTATAGACCGCTGTGCCGCCATAACTGATGAATCCTGGACTAGCAATTTTGACGTTACCCGTTGCAGTGGCAATGGTTTGGCTTGGATCTAAGGTGGCTTTATCAGCAGTCATGAGATGATTCGGTTGGCTAACGCGTACATTACCCGTTAATACCGAGCCTTCTTTAGGATCATAATAAGCATAATCTGAACGAGTGATGGTGTTGGATTCATTGCTGGATGGATTTTTGCTTGCGCTGAGTGGAATAGGGGTAATCCAGACACCACGACAGCTTGCAGGAACACGAATTTGTTTTTCTACAGGAAGTTCAGCAAGCTGTTTTCGATCAAAAAAACCATAAGACAGCGGTTCATCTAACGGATTTTTAGCATCTTCTTGCGTCGTTTCCGTACTGTTGTCTGTGACTTTGCTATTCAGACGATTAGTCGGATTAATCGGACTCTCTGCATAAGCAAGACTTTGCTCTGCAATAGAGGCAGAGACAATGCTAATGGCAAAAGCTAAATGATGAAGTTTAAATCGACGCAATTTCAGATAATCCATCTTATAAAGAGGTTTAACACCAGAATCGTTTAGTTTATCGCAAAGAACCTCTAGATGAGGATTAGAATATGTAAAAATAAGAAAAATTTACGTGATAACAAAATATAAGGGGGTCTGTAGCATAGAGAAAAATATGACGAGCAGCTACACTCACGTTATGATTGCCAATATCTCACACACATTTTTTTAGTCACGTTGTTTTTTGTCAAGGATTAGTCATTTATGTCATCTGAACGTTTGCTTGCGTTGACAGGCTGGGTAATAGAAAAACTAGAAACTCATGAAATTAACTTTAAGTCTCTGACTGGTGACGCAAGCTTCCGTCGTTATTATCGTATTGAAATTTTAACTGACCAACTCCCTGCAATCGTGTCACAGCGGACATTGATTGTGATGGATGCACCGCCGCCTCGTGAAGATTGCCGACCATTCCTTGCGATTTGTGAAATGCTTGGTCGTCATAATGTGCGTGTTCCTAAAATTATTGCAAGCGACGTGACTGAAGGTTTTATAATTTTGGAAGACTTTGGCGATACCGTATTGTCACAGGTCTTAACTGAAGAAAATGTTGATGCGCTTTATTCACAAGCCATGAATCAATTGATCGAGCTGCAACAAACGCCGCCGCTTGAGCGTTATCCATTACCTGCTTATGGTGAAATTAAGCTAGTTGATGAAATGAGTTTGTTTGATGAATGGTTTTTACGTAAGTTTTTGATGTTGAAACCTTCGCAAGAAGAAATGAATTTGTTGATGACGACTTATGATTTCTTGGCAAATCAAGCACGTCGTCAACCACAAGTGGTCGTGCATCGTGATTATCATTGCCGTAATTTGATGGTGCTCAATGATTCTGCAGAGCTTGGCGTGATTGATTTTCAAGATGCAGTAATTGGCCCAGTCACCTATGACATCGTTTCGTTGCTGCGCGATGCGTATGTCAAATGGCCTGCTGAAAAAGTTCAAGAATGGCTAAAAATCTATTGGGAACGTCAAAGCGTGAATGGTCGTTTGGGCAAAACTTCATTAGTCGAATTACAACAATGGTTTGACTGGATGGGCGCACAGCGTCACTTGAAGGTGTTAGGTATTTTTGCACGGTTATACTTCCGCGATGGCAAAGATGGCTATTTGAATGATTTACCGTTAGTGCTGTTTTATCTATTGGCCGAAACCAAGGATCATGAGCAGCTCACAGCGTTCCATCAATGGCTATGTGATCGCGTTTTACCGACCTTCTTGGTCGAAATGCCAGAAAGTATAGAGTTGCTGAAAGAGTTTTTGTAAGCAATCCTTTGTTGTAAGTTACCCTGTGTTTTAGTAAGCGTTTTTGAAAAACTGATTTAAAAGAGAAATTGAATGCGTGCGATGATTTTAGCGGCAGGTTTGGGGACGCGGATGCGACCACTCACGTTGCATACACCTAAGCCGTTGCTTGACGTCGGTGGTAAGCCTTTGATCGTTTGGCATATTGAAGCGCTTGCGCGAGCTGGTGTTACGAAAATCGTGATTAACTCCGCTTGGCTGGGTGAAAAATTGGTTGAGGCACTGGGCGATGGTTCTCAATTTGGCGTCGAAATCTTTTGGTCACATGAAGAAGAGCCGTTAGAAACAGCGGGTGGGATTCAAAAGGCATTGCCATTACTCGGTTCTGAGCCATTTCTTCTCGTAAATGGTGATGTATGGACGCGCTTTGATTTCACGACATTGATCAATAAATCTTTAGGTGCAGACTTAGGCCATTTGGTTTTAGTCAAAAATCCCCCGCAACATCCAAACGGTGATTTTGCGTTGGACAATGGTCGCGTTGCGCAACAAGGCACTGAGAAATTAACTTTTGCTGGAATAAGTCTTTTATCGCCAAAGTTGTTTGAATCACTTCCTGCCGGAAAAGCACCCTTAGCACCTATTTTGCGTCAAGCAATGGATGCGGGTCAGATGAGCGGTGAATGTTTGCAAACGCATTGGGTGGATGTGGGAACGATTGAGCGATTGGCTGAATTGGATCAGCAAATCCGCGATGGTATTGTCTAACTCCATTTTTGAAAATGAGCAAAAAGTCATGAGTCTTTCTGATTCTCAGTTACTGACGCA
>CAYJUB010000011.1:0-15974 GCA_964373145.1 uncultured Moraxellaceae bacterium | reverse complement strand
GATGGCATTCACCGTCTCGGCCTGTTAGATGCCAGTGTTGTTCGTCATGCGCCACCGATGATTCAACGCTACATGGCCTTGGTGGAAGAACTGCGCGAAGAAAAAAGTCGCGGTTGGTATCCAGGTTCTCCGTGGCTAGCACTGAAACAAATGCGCGACATCGACAAAGCGACTGCCTTTGAGATGCATCCAGATGTGTTCACCCAATTGCATCATTACTTATACGACACACGTTTAGGTCTGCATGAGCGTGATGCCTATGAAGGTTTATTTGGTGTGATTCCGCCGAAAGAAAAACGCGGCTTGGTGATGATTGATCCGCCTTATGAAATCGAACGTAAAGATTTCCCGCAATTGGTCGAGCTACTGACTGCTGCGCATCAAAAATGGCCGACTGGCGTTTATGCCGTTTGGTATCCAATCAAAGATCGTCCGATGATCGAACGTTTTGAGAAAAAAATGCAAAAAACCGGCATTCGCAGACAATTGATTTGCGAACTTTGTGTATGGCCTGACGATACGCCAGTGGGCTTGAATGGCTGTGGTCTGCTTGTCATAAATCCGCCTTATCAATTCGCCGACAACGCTGATACACTCCTGCAATGGCTCTTCCCACATCTCAAAATGAGTGAGAACGGTGGTCATGCAGCAGTGCGCTGGCTCGTTGGTGAATGAGTTGGTGCCGAAGCTAGTTGGTGATGAATTGTAGCTTTCTGTTTGATTTTAATCTGTTTCTAAGTATAGTTACAATTGAATTAATAACTTAAAATTTTAATGGAGTTCACCGTGGCGCCACCAGATAAAAACGTCGATCGTCAAGCGGAACAACCTGATTTACTGTCATTTGCCCATGACGATGAGCATGATGGCCTCACCTTCGAAATCATCGAAGAAGAACGCAACCATGAAGGCAGCCGTGTTCGTAGCAAAGGGATTTATTTATTTCCGAATATGATCACCACTGCTGCACTACTGTGTGGTTTTTACTCCATCATTTCAAGTACTGGCGGTCAATTTGAAAAAGCAATTTATGCGATTTTTCTTGCTGCACTCTTCGATGGTTTAGATGGTCGCGTTGCACGTTGGACGAATGCGCAAAGTGCATTTGGTGAGCAATTTGATTCACTATCCGACATGTTATCGTTTGGTGTTGCACCCGCCATTCTCGTCTACAGCTGGATTTTGTCGCCACTGGGTCGTATT
This sequence comes from uncultured Moraxellaceae bacterium, assembly GCA_964373145.1. Lineage (GTDB taxonomy): Bacteria > Pseudomonadota > Gammaproteobacteria > Pseudomonadales > Moraxellaceae > Aquirhabdus. The sequence goes on along the minus strand of CAYJUB010000011.1, from coordinate 14,771 downwards.
GGATTGGCATGTGCGTTTATTTTCACCGCTTGCGCGGCGTTCCGTTTAGCACGCTTTAACGTACAAATTGCTGTGGTTGATAAGCGCTACTTCATCGGTCTGGCAAGTCCACTTGCGGCACTCGTTCTTGCAAGCGGAATTTGGGTTGGCATCGACAATCCAGCGTGGATTGACAGTAGCCTCCTAGGCTGGAAAATCGTTTACGCGATTCTTGCAGTGATTGTTGGCTTCTTAATGGTCAGCAATGTGCGCTACTTTAGCTTTAAAGAAATGGACAGAAAACGTGTTCCTTTCGTCATTATGTTGCCAGTGCTTTTACTGCTGATTGCGATTGTCTACGATATTCCACTTGGCTTGTTCTGCGTTGGTTTGGTTTACGCAGCATCTGGAATTATTTCAGCGTTTATGGCGCGCTCCAAGAAAGTGGATTTAGACGTGTCCAGTGCGTTATTTTTAGCTTCATCGATTACTGAACAAAAACCGTCGTAAAACATTTTTTTACGGCGGTTTTTCATATTTAAACACATCAAAACTACGTCGCTTTCAAAAGAAAGTATTCCGAAATTCTACTTAGATGCGTTTACTTCGAAAATGTTACACCATCCTACCAAATAAGCTCAAAATCACTATAAAAATCATCTCGAATACTTTGCCGCTTGGATAAGAAACGCGCTACATTAAGCGGAATAGAACATCGATATTGACACGGTATAGGACGACCAACATGCTTATTCTTAAACACGATGTGAATGCACCAACGTCCAGTGAAATTACCCCAGAATCTCACTACCTCAACCGCCGCAGCTTTCTCAAAAACGCGGGGCTTGCCAGTGCCAGCGTGGTCGCAGGTACGAGCGGTTTAATCTTACCAAATAGTGCGAATGCCATCGCGCTCCCTTATGCGCCTGCCGCAGAACGTCCCGATGCACCGAGTTATCTGAAGAAAAAAATAGCGGGTCGAAAACTTGCAACGACGAACCCAACGGGCGAAACACTGACGCCTTATCAAAATGTCACGACCTACAATAACTTCTATGAATTCGGCACAGACAAGTCCGACCCATCTGCCAATGCAGGTACCATCAAAGTCGCACCATGGAATGTCAAAATCGATGGACTTTGCGAAAAACCGGGGACATATAGTCTTGAAGATATTCTTGCACCACATACCTTAGAAGATCGCATTTATCGCTTACGCTGCGTGGAAGCGTGGTCAATGGTTGTACCGTGGCTGGGCTTTCCCCTTGCCGACTTAATTCGCCGTTTCAAGCCTAAAAGCAATGCGAAATTTATTGAGTTCCACACTCTCCTCGATCCGAAACAAATGCCAGCACAAACTGGTTCAGCATTACCATGGCCATATGTCGAAGGTTTACGCATGGACGAAGCCATGCATCCATTAACGATTATGGCAATGGGATTGTATGGACGCAGCCTGCCAGACCAAAACGGTGCGCCGCTGCGCTTGATCGTACCGTGGAAGTACGGCTTTAAATCGATTAAATCCATTGTACGAATTACCTTCACCGATCGTGCGCCTGTTTCGACATGGATGAGACTTGCTCCGAGCGAATATGGGTTCTTTGCCAACGTCAATCCAGCCGTGGATCACCCACGTTGGACGCAATCTAGTGAGCGGCGTTTACCGAGCTCCTTGTTTAATCAAAATCGCCGTAAAACGCTGATGTTTAATGGCTATGCGAATGAAGTGGCTAGTTTATATAAAAACATGGATCTCAAACGTTACTACTAAACGCCATCACGATGAGCTTAAAAGACAAACAAAAGAAGTAAATCAATGACTGCAAAAGCAATCGCCACTGCCCGTAAATTTAAACCGTTATTGTTTATTGTATTGCTCTGCCCTGCATTATGGATGCTATATCAGGCGGTATTTGCGCAACAACTACTCGGTGCGGATCCAGCCAAATCATTGGTCGATCAAAGTGGTTTATGGGCGATCAAAAGCATCCTGCTTGCATTGGCTATGACGCCGCTGCGTATCCTCACCAAGCAAACGTTCTTTATTATCTTTCGGCGGATGACAGGGCTGTTTGCGTTCTTTTATGCGTCAGTGCATTTCATGATTTATAGCGTTTTGCTGCTGGGTTTAGACTTATCTCAGTTGAGTACTGAACTGACTCAACGTCCGTATATTATCGTTGGATTCATCGCTTTAATTTTATACATTCCGCTTGCCATTTCCTCGACGCATGGCTGGCAACGCCGCCTAAAACGCAATTGGGTTCGCTTGCATAAACTCGTTTATGTGATTGGTATTCTTGCAGTCATTCACATGACATGGCTCAAGAAAGTCGGGCTCACCGACACATGGCCTTATGCGCTCACGCTTGCTGTTTTATTAGGAATTCGCATCGGCTATTGGTTGAACAACAAACGGATAGCGCAGCTTAGAAAACATTGAACTTAACCTTTAGATCACTGAGCCTGTCGAAGTGAGGGGATACGCTAATGCTATCTCACTTCAATGCTTTAACAAGATCAGTAGACGCAGGCTCAGTGATCTGCATGTTTACATTCCAAAAATTACAGTAAACTATCCAATATTATTCGCTTAAACGGGCATTCGCTTTGACCCCACTGAAATATCTCAATCATTACCCTGCTTCGCTCCAAGCGCAGATTCGGCAAATGCTGCTTGAAAACAAACTGGGTGATTACTTGCATAAAAAGTATCCCGAATCGCATGAGATTCAGAGCAATAAAGCACTCTATGAATATGCCGTTGAGCTCAAACAGACTTACTTAAAAACTGCGGTACCGATTGATAAAGTCATCTATGACAACCACTTGACGGTTGATCATCATGCACTGGGATTGAATACAGCGATTAGTCGCATTCAAGGTGGGAAACTCAAAGCCAAGAAGGAAATTCGTATTGCAGCGTTATTTAAAAATACGCCTGCGGCTTTCTTACGCATGATTGTTGTCCATGAGCTTGCCCACCTAAAAGAGCGCGATCACAACAAAGCGTTTTATCAATTATGTGAATATATGGAACCCAATTACCATCAGCTCGAATTCGATTTGCGCGTTTTTCTGACCTATCAACAGTCGATTAGAATGCAACAACTGCAAGGCGAAAAGTAATTCAAATTAACGCGAATACAGGTACGTTTCTTAATCAAGATTTCGCATTTTGAGATGATTTACTTCACCCCTTATGTTAGATTCTCGCGAGCCCCAAAAACGGAAAGAATTAATGTCCATCGCTCTTGATTTCACAAACCCAAAAATCCTTGTTGCGCGCATTTCTAATGAAGTTCACCACGACGATGCGAATGAACAAAAAAAAGCAATCGTGGAGCATATTGCCCAAAATGGCACGGTCAAAGTATTGGTCATTTTAGAAGATAATTTTACAAGCATCGATCCCTTCGCTGATTGGACGGATACCAACGATGACGATATCATTCAGTCAAACATTCAACAACTTGCGATAGTTGGCGATGAGAAGTGGCAAGATCATGCGTTATTATTTTTTCTAAGCGGCGTTCTGCCAACTCCAATTAAATTCTTTAAGAATGATCAGCAAGACTTTGCGCTTGCATGGCTTGGTGATGAGCGTTATTACGCGACAATTGAATGATCGTTTAAGACATATATTGCGAAAAAAATTAAACGTAGCCTACGACAAACATAGGCTACGCAAACACCGAGAATCAACGCCAATAATCATCTGGCGGTGGCGGCAAAGCGGCCAACGCAGAACGCATGCTATCTGACCATTGCTGACGAATCATTGAAAAATACGGATCAGTCTCATACAAACGACGACCTTCTGGAAAGTCGAAACTATCCACTTTATACACTAACAAATCGAGCGGTGTGCCAACGGACAGATTCGAGCGAATCGTCGAATCAAAGGAAATCAACGCGCAGCGCAATGCTTTATCAAGTGGCGAATCAAAACTTAACGCACGATCGAGAATCGGTTTGCCGTACTTACTTTCACCAATTTGAAAATAAGGCGTATCCATCGTCGCTGCAATAAAATTGCCTTGCGGATAGATATTATATAACTCTGGCGGCTGACCTTTGATCTGACCACCGAGCAAGAATGAACACGAAAAATCAGAATCGTCTGAACCCGCAACAATCGATGTCGATGCAGTCATCGTCTCGCGTAGATATTGCCCGATCAGTCCCGCCGCATCAAAGATGGTGTCGACATTATTGAGATGTCGACCAATATCCGCCTGAATACTATGAAACAAGCGTGTAATCACGACTTGTGACGTTGCGAGATTTCCTGAGCTTTGAATCACCAACAATCGCTCACCGGGCACACCAAAACGGTGCAATTTACGAAACGTCGCAATATGATCTATACCCGCATTGGTGCGTGAATCACTGACAAAAATTAAACCGTCTTTCAGTCGCATCCCCACACAATAGGTCATTTCGTTTCTCTCAGAATTTACATGTTCAATACAAACAATTATATGGAATAAATCATCGTTACAGCATGATTAAAAGTGGCAGATTGATTCAATCGCGAACTATTTTAGTTCATTATCCGCGATTGCGTGCGACTAACTCACCGACACTTGTACCAATGCGCTGAGTGATTCATTGCCGCCTCCTTGCCTAACACCACGCACGGGCGCAGCATCCAGATAATCTCGCCCAACCGCAGTTTGTATATGACGGCTAGGCGTAAAGAGCTGGTTGCTGATATCAAAGCTATACCAATAGCCATCTAGCAAAACCTCTGCCCATGCATGACTCGCCATGTGGCTTGAAATCGGACTATAAAGATAACCTGAAACATAACGGGCCACCACGCCATGGTCACGAACGCAAGCGAGAAACACATGAGTATGGTCCTGACAAACCCCCGACTCCAGTTTAAAAGCCTCAATGGCGGTCGTTGCCACATCCGTCGAGCCAGAGGTGTATGGCATCTTTGCGGCAATGGCTTCGGAAAAAGCAATCAATCCCTTACGATCCACGGACTTTAAATGCTGGTGCGTAAAGTCACGCATCGCTTCGTCACTTTGGGTCATTTGAGTAGAATGCAAAAACAACTCAGGCGCGTGTCGATCATCACGACTGTATTCGGCAACATCATCAATCTCAATCTCCCCTTGCGCCAACAAATATAAATCTTGATGCGGCTGATCAAGAGATAATGTCGTCCAAACATTACCGAATCCATCTGCCTGAGTGACGGTCTTGCCAGGCACGGACAATTGCCAGCTCAACACCTGCTGGTGCGCAACAGTCTGTGGACTCATGCGCACATATTGAATACTTCGACGCACCATATTTTCATAACGATAAATGGTTTGGTGGTTCACACGTAATTTCATACGCCGTTCCTAAACATCTCATGAATCCGATCACTCAGATCATAAAACGCCACGCGGTCATAGCGCTTATTAAGCAACATAATTGGTTCTTTTAGTCGTTGCCAGCCAATCGGTAACAAGTCTAAAACATCACCTAATGCCTTAATATCCTTTGCAGGATCTTTGATCAGTCGTAAATTAATATCGACGCGCTCAACCGATTCGCCCATCCGTAAAAACAACTGCACCATGGTGCTTTCTTGCTTTTTTGCAGCACGGCAATCGCGTAGCAAATCGTTCATATCTTCAACCGATGCGCCAGTCGTACAACATAAACGATGCAATGCCTCAAACGTTTGTGCGGTCAACACACCGCGTACCGATTGAATATTCTTTTTGATTGCATCCAGATTGGCGGGGAGAGAACCTGCTTGATGCGGATCATGAATTAATGCATTCATTGTTTCCGCATTCCAAGCGGGCAAATTGAACGCATGTGCAAACGTTTGCGCCTCAAGATCATCAGTGAATGGCAATAAATGGCACAAGCCATCAACACGCACATAATAACGGCCTAACCAATATAAATTAGCCGCAGTCGATAGAGGTAAAATCATACATTTTCTCCTATCAATCGGGTTTCTGTGAGTTTGGTTTCGCTCGGTATGGTTGTTGCGCCAACTTTTTCTAAATCTAGATCGACGACCTCAGATGGTGCAATCATCGCCGTCACCTCTTCAACATTCAGTTCATGGCCATGCTCTAAATCAACAACCCAAGTGTCTTTTATGCCTCCTCCTTGTGATGAGTTGACAACCAGCGAGCCTTCAATTAAAGCGACACGCGTCAAACCACCCGCCACAGTACGAACTTGGGTTGGGCTACTGAGTACAAATGGACGCAGATCAATATGCCTTGGTGCGATTTTGTCATCGACCAACGTTGGGCAAACCGAAAGTGCCAATGTAGGTTGTGCGATGTACGCTTCAGGTTCAGCGATCAACTTCAATCTAAACTCTTCCAACTCAGCTTTGCTCGCTTGAGGACCGATCAGCATGCCATAGCCACCAGAACCCTGAGCCTCTTTCACCACCAATTCTGGCAAATGTGCCAAGACATATTTTAGATCATCGGGTTTTCGACATTGCCAAGTCGGCACATTATGCAAAATCGGCTTTTCCCCTAAATAAAAATCAATCATGTCAGGCACAAACGGATAAATGGATTTATCATCTGCAACACCAGTACCGGGTGCATTTGCCAATATCACATTGCCCGCTCGATACGCAGACATCAGACCTGAAACACCCAGTACACTGTCAGGACGGAATGCTAACGAATCCAAAAACGCATCATCCAAACGGCGATAAATCACATCCACTTTTTGTCGACCTGCAACCGTCTTTAAAAATACCTCTTCACCATCGACAAACATGTCATAGCCATTGACCAACGGAACGCCCATTTCACGGGCCAGAAAGGCATGCTCATAATAGGCACTATTAAACTGCCCAGGCGTCAGTACCACGATGAGTGGATTCTCAACCGTCGTTGATTCAATTAATGTTTGCTTGAGCAGTGCTGGATATTCTTCCACACCAATGATTTTGTTTTTAGCAAACATTGACGGCATCAGCTGTTGGCTAATCGCTCGGCCTTCCAGCATGTAGGAAACGCCAGAGGGCGTGCGTAAATTATCTTCCAGCACGTAATACATGCCGTCACCATGCCGTACAAGATCGATGCCGCTGACATGTGCATAGATCTGACCCGGTAAATCGACATTCAGCATCCACGGCTGAAAACAAGGATTGGCAAAGATTTGCGCCGCTGGAATAATCCCTGCACGAATAATGTCTTGTTGATGATAAATGTCATGCAGAAAAGCATTTAACGCACGAATTCGCTGCGCACAGCCCGCCTCCATAATGCGCCACTCTTTCAGTGCGATGATACGGGGAATAATATCAAACGGAATCACACGCTCAGTATTACAAGCATCGGAGTACACCGTAAAGGTAATGTCTTTACGATAAAAACTCTCCGTCGCCGCATGATTTAACGCCAGCACACTTTCAGTGCTTTGTGACTCAATCCAGCGCGCCACATCTTGATAAGTTGGGCGAATTGAGCCATCCAAACAACGCATTTCATTAAAAAAATCAGGCGTAGGCGTATTCGGCCCAATCAAAGTCTTTTCAGCTTGAATCAATTTATTGACGTCTAGTGCATCTGCAACGTTCAATAACGGAGAACCCATCATGATCACACCTCGTCAGTACTTGCAACTTCATCTAAATCAGATCGGTGCACAACCTAAACTATGCAAAGTCAGTACCAGTCTTACCTGTGATAACGCACGCTGTCCTAAATATTGATATACCACATAAAACGATATAATAATAAATAATAGAGGAAGCTCTACAAAAGCATGGGAAGACTCACCCCAAAGATGACTTTCTTCAACAAAAAAGAACAAAGTAAATATAAAAATATCAACAATATAGTAATTATTAAACGCAAAAAACATCATTCTTTTAGACTTCATACAGCGCGCACTGAAATTGAGCATACCACCTAGAAACACGCCCTCAATATGCGCACTACACGATCAAACAAAGATTCACATAAATCTTTATAGAAACCAACAGAGCCGAAAGCTGTATATACAACTTAACCGAGTTAAAAGCGGTCAATACGATCAATCAGGCAAATGAATTGCGCCTTCAAAGACCGTCGCCGTCGGCCCAGTCATCCACACCACATCATTTGGGCGCCAAGCAATCGACAAATCACCACCTTGTAAATGAACCAATACTTGCTCATCCAGCAGTCCACGACGAATACCGCTGACCACCGCCGCACACGCACCGGTTCCACACGCCAATGTTTCACCTGTACCACGTTCAAACACTCGCAGACAAACTTCGTTGCGACTTAATATCTGCATGAAACCCACATTCACACGCGCAGGAAAACGAGGATGACTTTCAAGCACTGGCCCAATGGTTTCCACTGGCGCTTTCAAAATATCTTCAACGACAATCACCGCATGCGGATTGCCCATATTGACCACATCAAGTTCAACAGGTTGTCCAGCAACATCGACAAAATAGCTCGCCCCTTCAACATCTGATTGAAATGGGATTTCGCTTGGACGCACTTTGGGTGGCCCCATGTTAACGCGTACCCAGCCGTGTTCATTGATTTCTGGCTCAACGATACCGCTATTAGTCGAGACACGAATCGAACGTTTACGGGTTAAACCACGCTCATGGACAAAGCGTGCAAAACAGCGCACGCCATTACCACACTGTTCTACTTCACTGCCGTCGGCATTGAAAATGCGATATTTAAAATCAACATCTGGCTGCTCTGGTGGCTCAACCAAAAGCATCTGGTCAAAACCTACACCGAAATTGCGATTCGCCAAGCCGCGGATCAATTCAGAACTAAGCGTCACTTGTTGGCTAACCAAATCAATGACCATAAAATCATTGCCCAAGCCGTGCATTTTGCTGAACTCGACACGCATCGCGGTTTCCTCTTATCGCCTATTGATTAAATATGGGTTCATTGCAGTGTTAAAACAAGCAATAATTATACAACGGTTAAGAGTTGCTTAAGGCACTAATGCTTCCAACGCCCAAAGCTCACTCACCACTTCACGTTGACGCACCACATGCGCTTGATCACCATCAACCACGATCTCTGCTGCACGTCCACGTGTATTGTAATTACTCGCCATGACAAAACCGTACGCGCCTGCACCCATCACCGCAAGGACATCGCCAGCTTCAAGTGATAACTCACGCTCTTTACCCAAGAAATCGCCTGTTTCACAAATCGAACCGACCAAATCCCAAATTTTCACATCTTCAGTCCGCGGTTTTGCTACAGGCTGAATATCCATCCATGCACCATAAAGAGACGGACGCACCAAATCATTCATCGCCGCATCAATCAATGCAAAATTACGGTGCGCCGTTGGTTTCAGCATATCCACAGTCGTCAGCAAAACCCCAGCATTTGCACTAATCGCCCGACCCGGCTCCATATACACTTTCAGTCCAAGTTTTTCTAACGCAGGACGTAAAGCCGCTGCATATTGTGCTGGCGTCGGCGGCGTTTCATCACGATAGGTCACACCCAAACCACCACCAATATCAATGTGCTTCAAAGTAATGCCTTGCGCTTTCAAGTTCTTGATCATCTCAATGACTTTATCTAGCGCATCTTGAAACGGTTGTGTTGTCGTCAATTGCGAACCGATATGACAATCAATCCCAACCACTTCAATACCCGCCAAACTTGCAGCAAGCGCATAAACCTCATACACCGTATCACTTGGAATCCCGAATTTATTCTCTTTCAAACCTGTCGAAATATAGGGATGCGTTTGTGCATCGACATCAGGATTCACACGTAAAGAGATTGGCGCACGCACACCTAAGCGCTGTGCAACACGATCAATCCGCGTAATTTCAGCTGCTGACTCGACGTTGAAACAAGCAATACCGACTTGCAACGCACGCTCAATTTCGACTTCCGTTTTACCCAAACCCGAAAACACTACTTTCTCTGGCGCACCGCCAGCCGCAAGCACGCGCTCAAGTTCGCCACCACTGACGATATCGAAGCCTGCACCCAATTTTGCCAAGATGTTCAGCACGCCAATATTCGAATTGGACTTCACCGCAAAACACACTTGATGATCAATAAAATCAAATGCCTGATCAAACGCCAAATAATTCGCTGTCAATGCTGCACGTGAATACACATACAGCGGTGTTGAATACTTCGCTGCCAATTGCGCCAATGGTAATTTCTCTGCGTGTAACGCGCCATCTATTCGGGTAAAACTCATGATGCGCTACCGCCTGTCACTGTTTGTGGCGCTGACGTTGTTGTTGTTTTTTCAGAAGAACCAAAAATGAAATTGCTCTTCACATTTCTTTTCTCAATCACACTCGAATCTGCTGGGCTTGTGGTTGGTAAATACAAATTACCTTTCTGACCACAACCGACCAAACTTAAACAAGCGCAGACACTTATTGATGTCGCAATCAGCACACCAGTCATTTGAAGTGACATAAAAAATCCTAAAATCAAGAATCAGACAATAGCGCTAGTATAGCCGAGTCGTCGGATTGAAGCTGATAACTTCATACTTTGAATGTGACATTTCAAGCAAATTATATGTAGGATGGGCTTCAGCACATCATTAGGCATCTGTGAATAAATTGTTAATGACTCGTCGAGTGTCTTTGATGGACTAATAGAGGCTTAAGAGGACGAAACAATGATAAATTTTGATCTTGCTGAATATCTAAAAAACAGAGAAAGAGTTTTTGCAAGAAATTGCCGATACGGGTGATGCAAGTGACTGTTTGCAAACGGCTGGCATCGTTGCTCGCACCAACGGCATGACCGTTGTGGTCAATGATTAAGCCGTACAAGTAATGCACAGGGTCCGTATTGCGCACCAAAGAGATGGTTTTAGCTGAACGATGGACTGCTAAGATTATTGGATCATTCACAATTATTTTAAGGCGAAAACGATGCACATCCTAATCACTGGCGGTAGCGGATTTTTGGGTAGAGCGCTGATTGCGCAACTCTTGGCTGACCAGCATCGCATTACGGTAACTAGCCGTCATCCTGAACGATTTCCTATCCAACATGCGTCATTAAAAGTGATTCAGCTTGAGGAACTCGCTGGCGTTCAACATGCTGATGTAGTCATTAATTTAGTGGGTGCTGGTATCGCGGATAAACGCTGGACTGAATCACGGAAAGACATCTTATTGCAAAGTCGACTCAAGACCACACAAGCACTCATTGATTGGTTTCATCAACTTGATCGTAAACCGCAGCAGTTTTTATCGGGTTCTGCGATTGGTTGGTATGGGCCGTATGATGACCAGAAGATCAATGAATCCAGTCAATCCCATGATGGTTTTACCCATACATTGTGCGCGCAATGGGAGCAATGTGCCCTCCAAGCTGAAACGATTGGAATTGCAACGACGTTATTGCGGACGGCCGTGGTACTCGATTATGAGGACGGTATGCTCAAGCAGCTTAAACCGATATATCTGTTAGGTGGCGGCGGTAAATTAGGTTCAGGTCAGCAATGGTTTAGCTGGATTAGTCGGCAAGACTGGGTTGATGCGGTACGATTTTTATTGGTTCATCCAATTCAAGGCGCGGTTAATTTAGCAGCCCCAAATCCAGTAAAACAACAGCAATTTGCTAAGCAATTCGCTCAAGCATTACATCGTCCAGCGTTTTTTAGCATGCCTGAATGGATGGTCAAGATTGTCTTTGGTGAAATGTCACATTTGTTTTTAGATAGTCAGCGAGTTTTACCTCAAAAATTATTAAATGCTGGCTTTGAATTTAGACAACCCGATTTGGCGCAAGCGTTAGCGAAGGTTTAAGACGATTTTATTATAAAGTGAGTTTGTTAAATGTCAGGGCTCACGTTAACTATGCATTAATTCCTAGGGTGCGTATTGCGCACCAAACCCATGACTTTAATAAAACTGGTGCGTACCCTAAGACTTCAGCCCATCATTCGGCTTATGCCGATAAATACGCTATAACTCGTCGATTGCCTTTGATGGGCTAAAGCTATCTACTTTGTACTATTAGCCATTACACTGCCTAGTCTTGCATTAGCAAATAAAAGAGATTACCCATGAAAATCCTACTGAGCATCGTCCTACTCTGCCTTTTTCCAACACTCTCAAATGCGGGAATAACGCCACAACTTCATTGCGTCGGTACTGAACCATTTTGGGGGATTACAACGGATGCGAAAGGCTTTTTGAGCATGAGTAACCCCAACTCGAATTCTAAGAAGTTTTACTCGAAAACTTCGGTGACCAATGCACGGGGTATGGCAGATGGGTTTGCCTTTCAGATCAAGGCTCAGAATTGGCTAAAAAATACGCTCAAGCTCAATGTGGTCAAATCCAAATGTAGCGATGGAATGTCCGATACGGTCTATCCATACACGGCTTTAGTCGATGTCGGTGGTGAGATCTATTATGGCTGTTGCAAATAATGCTGAAGCATACTGCATAGGTGCGCGGTGTGCACTAAACACATGGATGTAAATGAACTGGTGCGAGGTACGCACCCTATGAACTACACTAGCAATTCGTAGGATGGGTTAAGGAACGCAACCCATCACGCGGTATCAGATTCATCGATGGGTTTCCTTCGTCAACCCATCCTACGATTTCTTGACAGAGTGCAGGATAGGCTTTAGTAATGCATAGGCACCAAACACATGACGACAGCTGAACTAGTGCGCGGTGCGTACCCTATGAACTTTATTTGAGTCGAATATAATTATAAGAGAGCTATTATGGGCGTCGCAATATTACTCATTTATGGTCCTCTACTTATCATTCTTTTCTTTGCTTCATTACGTATTTCCAAGCAGAGTATAGAAGGTAGAAAAAGTCGCGACCCAAAATACAAAATGTATAAATGGCAATTTGCAGTTGGTTTCTTACTTTCATCCATCACAACAGTATTAATAACATTTCTTCTAAATAAGCTTGGCAGCAAAGAAACAATGGTGGTTTTAATCTGGGTGCTTGCGCCTAATATAATAGTGCCGTTTGTTATGAGTTCTATTCTAAGAAACCTGTCACAGGCCACAATAAAAATAGACTCTCACAATAACTCCTTTTCAAATAGCCTTATTAATTATGCGGCTGGCGCATTAAACACAGTATGGCTTTTTCCTGCATTAGTCATATTTGCTCTCGTTTCCCAGCCTTAATAATTCGATAAAATATTACTAAATAAAAAACTTCTAAGAACATCAACCCAACAAAAAACCGTCTCACTAGAGACGGTTTTTTTACTTCAAAAACACCTAATAAAATTAAGCAGTTTCAGTTTTCTTTGCTTGAAGTGCAGCGATCAATTGTGCATTACGCTCACGGAGAACTTGTGGCATTGCATCACCGATTTTCGCGAACAAATCTTTATGGCTTTCCAACTCAGTAACCCATTGATCATGGTCTTGCGAAGTCACTTGTTCGAACTCTTCACGGCTAAATGTCGTGCCAGTCCAGTTCAAATCTTCATACGCAGGAACGTAACCAATTGGTGTTTCTTCAGCATGGATGTTGTTTTCACAACGGTTGATCATCCACTCCAGAACGCGAGTGTTTTGACCGAAACCAGGCCATACGAAATTGCCATTCGCATCACGACGGAACCAGTTCACGTTGAAAATCTTAGGCATTTTCTCGCCGCTAATCGCAGTCGCTGCTTGCAGTTTTTCACCAACATTCAACCAATGTTGGAAGTAATCGCCCATGTTGTAACCACAGAATGGCAACATCGCAAACGGATCACGACGAACGATACCTTGCTGACCAACCGCCGCAGCAGTTGTTTCAGAACCCATAGTAGCCGCTTTATAAACGCCATCGACCCAGTCGAATGCTTCAGTAACCAGTGGCACTGTGTCTGCACGACGACCACCGAAGATGAACGCAGAGATCGGTACGCCTGCTGGATTTTCCCAGTCAGCGTCGATTGATGGACATTGGCTTGCTGCAACTGTGAAACGTGAGTTTGGATGCGCTGCTGGTGTGCCCAGATCTTTAGACCATGCTTGGCCTTTCCAATCGGTCAGGTTAGCAGGTGCTTCTTTGCTCAAGCCTTCCCACCACACGTCGCCGTCTTCAGTCATTGCAACGTTGGTGTAAATCACGTTTTTGTACAATGTTGCCAAGCAGTTTGGATTGGTTTTTTCGCTGGTACCCGGTGCAACACCGAAGAAACCTGCTTCTGGGTTGATTGCGTAGAGACGACCATCCGCACCTGGTTTCAACCAAGCAATATCGTCACCTACAGTTTCAACTTTCCAGCCTTCAAAACCTGCTGGTGGAATCAACATTGCGAAGTTGGTTTTACCACAAGCCGATGGGAACGCTGCAGCAACGTAGTGCTTCGCGCCAGCTGGACTGGTTAAGCCCAAAATCAGCATGTGTTCAGCCAACCAACCTTGATCGCGACCCATCACAGATGCGATACGCAGTGCTAAACATTTTTTACCGAGCAATGCATTGCCGCCGTAACCTGAACCGAAAGACCAGATTTCACGGGTTTCTGGGTAATGCACGATGTATTTAGTGTCGTTACATGGCCATTTCACATCAGCTTGACCCGCAGCGAGCGGTGCGCCAACAGAATGAACACATGGAACAAATTCGCCGTCAGTGCCGAGTACGTCGTACACTTCTTTGCCCATACGCGCCATGATGCGCATATTGACCACAACATAAGGAGAGTCACTGAGCTCAATCCCAACGTGTGCAATGTGGCTACCCAATGGGCCCATTGAGAACTGGACAAAATACATGGTTCGACGACGCTTAGAACCTTCGACCACACCCTTCAAAGTTGCGCGCTTTTCTGCAG
>CAYJUB010000010.1:0-16462 GCA_964373145.1 uncultured Moraxellaceae bacterium | reverse complement strand
TCGCCATTCAGAACACCGTCAGTCATTTTGTCAGCCACTTGTGCTGCGAAATAAATCATCGCACGACCGCCCTCAGCCACTGCTTTTTGGGCCAACAACAAGCGACGTACGTCAGCGTGGTGAATGATCGCATCAGCAGCGAGGTCTGGGTTCTTTTTGCCTGACAATGCGCGCATTGAAATACGCTCTTTTGCATATGGCAATGAACCTTGGAATGACAATTCAGCATGCGCAACACCTTGAACTGCAGTACCGATACGTGCTGTGTTCATGAAGGTGAACATCGCGTTCAAGCCTTTGTGTGGCTCGCCGATCAAGTAACCGATTGCGCCATCAAAGTTCAACACGGCAGTTGCAGAAGCGCGGATACCCATTTTGTGTTCGATTGAACCACACGTCACTGGGTTACGTGGACCCACTGAACCGTCTGCATTTGGGGTAAATTTCGGAACGATAAATAACGAAATACCTTTGGTGCCTTTCGGTGCATCTGGAAGGCGTGCAAGAACGATATGGATGATGTTTTCAGTCAGGTCGTGTTCGCCTGCAGAAATGAAAATCTTAGTACCATAAAGTTTGTATGTGCCGTCAGCTTCTGGCTCAGCACGGGTTTTTACTTGACCCAAGTCAGTACCACATTGTGGTTCTGTGAGGCACATTGTGCCGCTCCATGTGCCTTCAACCAGTTTAGGCATATAGAGATTTTTTTGTTCTTCAGTACCGAATTGCAGAATGGTGTTCATGCAACCCATTGAAAGACCTGGGTACATGGTGAACGACCAGTTAGCTGTACCCATCATTTCAGATTTAACCAAGTTCAATGACATTGGCAAGCCTTGGCCGCCGTAGACTTCAGGGTATGACAGACCTTGCCATCCACCTTGTACGAACTGGTCGTAAGCTTCTTTGTAGCCTTTAGGCGTGGTCACTTCACCGTTGTTAAAGTGACAGCCTTCTTCGTCGCCTGATTGATAGATTGGTGCGAGGATGTTTTCGCACATATCCGCACTGCCTTCCAGAATCATATCTACAGTGTCTGGATCGGCAAGTGCGCCGTTCGACAATGACTTGTAGTGTTCTTGGAAATCAAACATTTCGTTCATCAAGAAACGAACATCGCGAAGAGGAGCTTTATAAGCTGGCATAAGTAACCCCGTTAAGGAAGAAATAAGATGCGATAAGAATTTCGCTGGGTCGAATAATAAACCCCAATGTGGCATTTTGTATAATGAATTATGTTAGAAATTGAGATTTTTCGGCCATTACTTTTTTTTGGTATTTATGCTAGTTGGGTTTAATGTGTTGAAAGATGGGGGTTACATATTTTTAATTTTTTACACTGAGTAATGTTTGAGCAGATGTTTATTCTACTGATAATTTCCATGTAAGGGGACTTTTGCCAAAAACAATCGTTCTAATCTTGTAACTGAGTGCGATGGACTTTCATTAAAAATGGAGTGTCGATAAATCGGGTCTGAGGCCATTCCACACATAGAACGCTTCCGCTGCTTGCCCAATCAGCATGCCTAATCCATCAGCCGTCGGGACTCCGCGTTCTTTTGCTTGGTCAATAAAACTAGACGGTTTGCCGTATGCCATTTCGTAGGCGTAGTCGAAGGTCAGCGTTTCGGGTAATGTAATTCCTTCACCTGAAAGACTTGCCGAAGTGGCGTTGATGATCATGTCAAAATGACCTGTTAATTGATCTAAAGCAATCGTTTGCAGTTCGGTATTTTTAATAAAAGCAGATAGATCATCGACCAATGATTCTGCGCGTGCGAGTGTGCGATTGGCAATCACAATCTCTTTGGCACCCGCACTCGCCAATGGCAGCACAACACCACGCGTTGCACCGCCAGCGCCTAAAATTAAAATTCGACGATTGTTGAGCGACCATGATAAGGCGTGAATTGCATTCACCAAACCCGCGCCATCGGTATTATCGCCATGCAATTGACCGTTTTGCATCCATAGCGTGTTGACTGCACGAGCCGCTTTTGCGCGTTCAGTTAAGACATCACATAATGCAAAAGCTTCTTCTTTGAAGGGCACGGTAATGTTTAAACCATCACCACGGTTCGCGAAAAAATCTTTGATCGTCGTCTCGAAACCATCGAGTGGCGCCAGAATTCGGTCGTAGCTCAAATCAATGTGAGTCTGTTTGGCGAACGCAACATGAATTTCAGGTGAGCGGCTATGGGCTATGGGATTTCCGACAACAGCGAATTGTTTCATATTAGTTTTTTTCCAAATCTTTGTTGGCGCTTAACCAGTTTCGTGGTTTGAGGAAATAGGAAGTCAGTCGTGACTCGGCTGAATCTTCAGCCCATTCAGGCCGATAATGCCAACTGACTAAATTTGGCAAACTGACCAAAATCGATTCAATCCGACCGCCAGTCTGTAAGCCAAATAATGTGCCACGGTCATACACCAAGTTGTATTCCACATAGCGTCCACGGCGATATAACTGAAATTCGCGTTGCGCTTCGGTGTATGGCGTATTTTTACGTTTTTGCAAGATTGGTAGGTAGCTGTCAATAAAGCCATTGCCAACACTTTGCATAAACTCAAAGCAGCGCTCAAAGCCCCAGACATTTAAATCATCGTAAAATAAACCACCAACACCGCGTTGTTCATCACGATGTTTGATATAGAAGTAGTCATCACACCATTTTTTATAATCTGCATAAACCGATTCCCCAAATGGCGCGCATAGGTCAAAAGCTGCTTGATGCCACGCCACACAATCTTCTTCAACAGGGTAGTACGGTGTTAAATCAAAACCACCACCCATCCACCAAACTGCATCCATGCCTTCTTTTTGCGCGACAAACAGACGAATGTTGGCGTGTGTGGTTGGAACATGTGGATTCTTTGGGTGAATGACGATTGAAAGGCCAAGTGCTTGTGCAGTTGCACCTTCGATCTGCGGATGGCGAGCCGTTGCAGATGCAGGTAAATGTTTCACATCAATATGCGAAAACATCACGCCGCCTTTCTCAATCACATCACCCCCTTGCAAGACACAAGAACGCCCCCCACCGCCTTCAGGACGCTGCCAATCATCGGCAATAAAGCGCGTTGATCCCCCATTTTGCTGTTCTTCAATTTCAAGCGAAGCACAAATACGAGCTTGCAAATCCAGTAAAAATGAACGGACACGTTCGATGTCGCTTTGAGTGGGATTGCCCTGTACGTTATTGATAGTCATGTGGTTCTCTAAGTTTGGATATTTGCTTTTAGCGATTCTTTAAAAGTGCATCAGGTGCAAGATTGATTGCTTCTGACCCGATCGGGACTAAATGCAGTGCACGCCCATATTGCCAAAAACGTGGTGCATTGTTGTTGTCAGTACTCATGCAGTTTGTACAGATCATATCTCGCCCATGAACGGTAAGTATTGTCATGATGGCAATGACTGTAATCACTTTGAGTATGGGGCGAAATGACATGAATGATGCTTTTGGCGATGTATGGACGAAATGATGACGCTGTGCTGATACGCTTGACTTGGGTTGATCCGTGGGTAATAAAGCAATCAACCATGCGAATAACCAAAGTCCCAGCATTTGGCTGAGTGGATACACCAAGACTCCGGAGAGCGTGGCGTCTAGACCTACGGCAACCGCTGCGCCCAAGACAAACACAGGCAAAATTTGACGATGTTTAAACAGTTGTGTGGCAAACGGGATGAGAAGTAGGAGTGCGATCAACCCAGCCACTCCCCATTCACTAATCCACTGTAGTGGGATATTGTGAGGATGGCCGTTTAAAGCCCATGGATTGCTGGTGACAAAATTATTTCCGCCAACGCCTAAAATTGGATTTTCTTGCCAGAGTTGTACGGTCTTTAGCCATAATTCAATTCGTCCAGAACTATCTGTGCGAAGCACTGTATTGGCAAAAAACTCTGGAACGAGGTATTGGAGTGCAAAAAATAGCAGCCATGAACTCAGTATGGTTACGAGTGGTAAGCGTAATTTTGACCAATAGTCGCGTCGAAATAGGGCGATAAAGCCAAGCCCGACCAAGATTGAGAGTAAGGCGGCGCGAGCACCGTCATACCAAAGAATCAGAATGTATGCTGTGGAGGTTAAATAAATGGCAGAGGTGATGCCTTTGTCTAATAAAGTATTTTTGAAATAGTTTGTTGCCAGCCAAGCAGGGCGTTGCCACAATAAAAACAGACAGGGTAGTAGTGCGTCATTGAGCATTCTGATATTGGCAAACGGTTTGTGCCAGTCATAGGTAATATTGCCATCTATTGCCTGAGATATCCCTGTCAACAATGAAAATACGGCGAATAACGGTAACACCGCAAGCCATGCGCCAATGTGTGGTGCGAGCGACGGGTTCTTTCTAAACAAGTCAGCCTGCGCCCAAATGCTGATTGCCAGCAATGCATAGACTGCGGCATCAGCGGCGGCCCGTGCCGAATGCTCGGATTGCCAGACGCTGAGCACAATCATGCTAAAAATAATGGGTAAAGCGATGGTGAATGTTCGGCTGGTATCGTGTGGAAGGATGCTGGGTTGATTGCGGATAAAAACCGCATATATGCCGAATATTATTAATAAAAATATTTGAAAAATTCGCCAGCCATCATAGGCCTCTTGTACCCAAAAAAACTGAGCGCCTGAGAAGGCGATCAGGGCGAATACGGGTACACCAAATAGTGATAAGAGAGGAAGGGTTTTAAAGCAGGATATCAGCGATAAGCCCTTAGCCACGAATATGTCTCATTCGATTTTGTTTGGTTTCTAAGTAAGCGGCGTTGTGTGGATTTTCGCCCACATGGAGCGGTGTACGTTCAATCACCTCTAAGCCTAAAGCAGTCAACGCTTCAATTTTTGCAGGATTGTTGGTGATGAGATTGACCTTTTGTACACCCAAGTGATCGAGCATGATTGCGCACATTTCATAAGTACGCGCATCCGCAGGTAAGCCCAATAATAGGTTGGCATCCAACGTGTCATGTCCTTGATCTTGCAAAGCATATGCACGAATTTTATTCGGCAAACCAATGCCGCGACCTTCTTGACGTAAGTAGAGGAGTGCCCCGCTTCCCGTTTTTGCGAGCAATTCAAGCGTCGTATTGAGCTGTGGACCGCAATCGCAACGTAAAGAGCCGAAAGCATCGCCCGTCAAGCATTCTGAGTGAATGCGTACCAGCGTTGATTCAGAATCTGTCGCTTGAGCGGATGTTGGTAAGCCGATCGAGAGTGCGATATGTTCTTGCTCTGTTTCAGGATCTTGGAACACTGAAATATCAAACACCCCATGCTTGGTTGGAAGTTTGGATGCGGCAACAAACACGACAGGCATTATTTACTCGGTGAGTCAGCGATTGGATCTCTTGTATAACCTAGATTTTGTGAGGTTGCTGTGCGACTCTTCAGTTCATTGTTTAGTTTAATGATATTGTTTATGTGGGATCGTTAAACTTACAAACGGTCAGATCTTCTTTCATCGTGAATGATTTTTTTCTTTATAATGACTGATAGATGATTGTGTGAGCTGTGATCAGTGAAGTATTGGTGGCAGTTTGATGTGTTTTAGGTGATTTTATTTTTGTCATACTAGGTCGTTTGGTTTGAGGGTGTTATCATTCTCAGAATAGTTTTTTGTGGTCATCTCTTATTGTCTTGATATTAAAAATTCTAGGTTGATGCGCGAGTAATGAGAGGCATATTTTTTGAACACAATTTCCCACTTTAGTTTTTGGCATATCTCAACGCTATGATGTATACACAGATTCCAGCACTGCGCCCCGATACGCCGTTTTTGGACAATATCGATTCTCCGGCGCAACTTAAACAATTAAGTGTTGCTGAGTTAAATGTCTTGGCAGATGAGTTGCGCGCGTATTTATTGTATGCGGCAGGTCAAAGTGGCGGACATTTTGGCGCAAATTTAGGCGTCGTTGAGTTAACGGTTGCATTGCATACCGTATTGGATACCCCGCGTGACCGTTTGGTTTGGGATGTCGGTCATCAAGCTTATCCGCATAAAGTATTAACGGGTCGTCGAGAACAATTGACGACGATTCGCAGTAAAGATGGACTTGCGGCCTTTCCAGCACGTGATGAGTCTGAGTTTGATACGTTTGGTGTTGGGCATTCATCGACCTCAATTTCTGCCGCACTTGGGATGGCATTGGCGTTACGTTATCAAAAACAGCAATCTCAAGATGCGATGCCAACTGCCCGCGTTGCTTGTGTGATTGGTGATGGAGCAATGACCGCAGGGATGGCATTCGAGGCGATGAATGATGCGGTGCAGCATCATGCCGATTTGCTCGTCGTGCTCAATGATAACGATATGTCCATTTCGGGAAGCATTGGCGGTTTATCGCAGCATTTGTCAGGGTTGTGGCAGAACGGACAATACGTCCATGTCAATGATGATGGCTCGCCTGAAATTCGTCAGCGTCCTGATTGGGCTTTCCGCGCGCGTAAACCTGCACCTGATCACATCCGTGATAATACTGATAATTTGTTTAAGGCTATTGGTTTTGAGTATTTTGGTCCGATTGATGGACATGATCTGACTGAGCTTTTACGCGTGCTGAATGCGCTGAAAGATCGTAAAGGCTGTCGTTTGTTGCATGTCTATACCACCAAAGGCAAGGGTTTTACGCCTGCGGAACAAGATCAAATTGGTTATCACGCGATTGCTAAACTGGGCGCGAATAAACTCGGCGCTGCCAGCACCAAATATGCTTCGCATAAGCCTGTGAAGTATTCTGATGTTTTTGGGCAATTCTTATGTGATCAAGCGGCGCTCGATCCGAAGTTGCTCGCAATTACGCCTGCGATGTGCGAAGGCTCAGGCATGGTTGAGTTTGCTAAGCGTTATCCAGAGCGATTCTTTGACGTGGCGATTGCTGAGCAACATGCGTTGACCTTGGCTGCTGGTATGGCGTGTGAGGGTGTGAAGCCCGTTGTGGCAATTTATTCAACCTTCTTGCAACGTGGCTATGATCAATTGGTGCATGATATTTGTCTGCAAAACCTTGACGTAACTTTTGGTATTGATCGTGCTGGATTGGTCGGTGAAGATGGCGCCACGCATGCGGGCACATTTGATTATGCGTTTATGCGCACGTTACCGAATTTGGTATTAATGGCACCGAAAGACGAAAATGAATGTCGACAAATGCTGCATACCGCGTATCAACATCCAGGTCCAGCAGCGGTACGTTATCCGCGAGGTGCGGGTCTCGGTAGTCAGATTGAAGACACATTTACCGCTTTACCCATCGGTAAAGCTGAAGTGCTGGCAACCTTCAATGAACACAGTCAGCAAAAAATTGCTTTGCTGGCCTTTGGGAGTCGCGTTGTTGCCACACTAGACGCTGCTCAGCACTTGATGAGTACAGGCTTGGGTGTGACTGTGGTGAATATGCGCTTTATTAAACCGCTTGATCTTGAATTATTACAAAGTCTTGCGCTGTCGCATCATGCTTTCGTAACGATCGAAGAGCATGCGGTGATGGGTGGTGCAGGGAGTGCCGTGAATGAAGCACTTCATCAACTATTCGTCGTCAAACCAGTGCTGAATCTCGGTTTATCTGATCGTTTTCTGTCCCACGGTGAGCATGGTGATATGCTGAAAAACGAAGGCTTAGATGCCAGCGGTATTGTGCAATCAGTGCAAAATTTTTGCACAAAATTATTTTGATTGGTTAATAAAACCGCGAAGTTTAAATCAACCTTTCCGTGAGTCACATGCTTTTTTAACGGTTTTCTAGCCGTGTTGGTGTGATTTACGTTAGAATACTTCGCTTCATACAGACAAGCCTAAAAGAGTGACGGTAAATGGAACCAATGGTGGTGATGGCGACGCGCGCAGCGCAATTGGTCGGCAGTGAAATTCTTAAGGCGCATCAAAATCGCCATAAAATTGATCTACAAGTTGAAAGTAAAGGTGCTGACGGGCTCACCAGTTTGGTGACTCGTGTAGATCGTTATGCAGAAAGTTTGCTCATTAGCACACTGCGTAAAAGCTACCCAACGCATAGTTTTCTCGGTGAAGAAGAAGGTCTCCAAGAAGGCAAAGATCCTGACTGGTGCTGGATTATTGATCCACTTGATGGCACAACCAATTTTGTGCAAGGTTTACCGCATTTCTGTATTTCGATTGCAGTGCAATATAAAGGTGTCACCGAGCACGGTGTGATCTATGATCCTGTGCGTGATGAAATGTTCAGTGCAAGTCGTGGTCGCGGTGCAGTGCTTAATCAGCGTCGTTTACGCGTTACTGAACAAATGACGTTAGAACATGCAAACTTGGCTGTTGGACATCCGTATCGTGTTGAGCGTGCTGGCGAAGTTAAAAGTTTTGCGAAAGAACATTTTGCTTCATTACTCGCAGTCACTGAGGCGGGTGCGCACATTCGCCGCTGTGGTTCTGCTGCACTCGATTTAGCGTATGTTGCCGCTGGACGTTATGATGGATTCTTTGAGCTGGGCTTAAAGAGCTGGGATATTGCTGCAGGTGAACTGTTGGTTCGTGAAGCAGGTGGCACGGTCGTTGATGCGAAGGGTGGTGCAGATTTCTTGAATAACGGTCAAGTCATTGCTTGCCCATTGAAGTTGCTCAAACCGCTGATGCAAACGGTCGTTCCTGCTTGGGGTGATGCAGTTAGATAATTGATGAATCATGAGCAACTCTGTATGTCGATCACATCAGGGTTGTTTTTGATATCAAGATGCCGTTAGGGATACCAGTTAAAACTGGATAAAAACCATCTGGGCGGCATTAAAATTTTAGGTGTTTGCTTTTTCATTTGTGATTGCTTTATGTTGCCTCGTCCAGCTGCTTCAGTTTCACCGAGTATTTATCATAGACTGGTTCAACAGCAGTCTGCTGGATTGTTGATTCGATTTTTAGGCATGCTCTTGCTCAGCTGGGCACTCGATTGGCGATTGATTCCGCTTAGTGGGTGGAATCTGGAGTCTCTACAGACTTGGCTATCTGAAACTTTTACAATACTTTTACTCTGTCTTAGTCTTGGTCACTTGATGCTCTTTTTTGGCCAGATATTTTGGGCAGAAAGACGTGGGTTGTTTATTGCTGGAAGTGTGCTTGACGCTGTTTTTGCAGCTGTTTTGTTGATCATGTACCCTGGCATCGCACTGGTTGGTTTTGCAGTTTCCGTAGCGGCGTTGCTTGCGATGTTCCAAGGGTTATCAGGACGTTTTATTCTGGTCTCGAGTCTAGTACTCGGCGTTTGTGCGCTTGTGGTTGCACATCTGACGGATCAACTAGCGAATAGCGCGCCTTCATCTGAAAACGGTGTTCAAGTTTTATTTGTGATCTTTGCCTTGCTCACGGCTTGGCGTTTCGAAAAGATGACTCTCGGTAAGCCCAATGTGGAATCAGACATTAATCCGATCAGTCGCTTACCGCAAGTTAAAGCATTACATACGAGCTTGCATTATTTATTGCCTTACCATAAGCGCAATAAAATCCCGATCAGTTTGCTAATGATTGGGTTCAAAGGCAAAGTTAAACATCCTCCAACGATGCAATTATGTGTCGCAAGTCTGTTAGAGCGTATTCGGCATAGTGATATTCTCGTGCATTTGGATGATGATGACTTTGTGATTTTACTCTGTGATACACCTGTATCCGGTGCTAGCACATTAGCCAAAGATTTAGCCCGTCGGTTGATAAATGAGACGACACTGAAACTGACCTTTGCGGTCAGTTCAATTTCATTGGAAAGCAGTGCGATAGACCCATTAATCATTCGCATGCGTGATGCTGTAGAGCAAGCCAGAAACCAAAATACAGATCGAATTATCTTTGTGACCGAAGAAAAGTTGGAAAGTATTAGTAATTAAAAGTGATGATTATGTTGTGATATGTATTTGATTTGCATTGACAACGTTTAATTTTGTGCTTGTTTTTTGTTGGTGTGTTAATTTTTTTGTGAAACAACAGTAGTTTTTCATAAGTAGCAATGTTAATATCACGCCACCATTTAGTCTGTCTATAAGCTCTTGCCCTATTCATTTAGGTATTAATAGCAAAAAAGTGCAGATTAACAGTTGGTTTTTGAATCCCCCTTTTTTACCTGTGAGAGTGACACTATGCAACTCAAAAATATCGCTATTGCTGCTGCTATCGTTTCTACTGTAGCTATCGTTGGCTGCCAAAAGAAAGAAGAAGCTACAACTACTACAGCATCTGAAGTAACTACTACTACAGCACCTGCATCAGAAGCTACTGCAACTGCATCTGCACCAGCAGCAACTTCAGAAGTTACTACTACAACTTCAGAAGTTACTACTACAGCTACTGCATCTTAATCGATCAGTTTCTGTTTGGAAAAAGGAAGTTTCGGCTTCCTTTTTTTATGCCTGTTGTTTAATTCAGGATATATTTTAAGTGTTAGGGGGCTGTAAATACTTTGTCTATGGATGTTGATTACATATTCAAAATGATTGCTGAAACTTGATGGTTGTGGAATGACATATTTTTATAAATATGCTGATTATTAGAGACATTGAACATGAAAAAACCAATGATGCAAATCAAAAAATTGGCCGTGATGATTGCTTTTGCTTCGACTCTTGCGATATTTGGCTGTCAAAAACAAGATGCTGTTCAAGGACCAGATGCAGGTGATAATGCTGATCAGGCCGCACAAGCCGCACAAGCAGCAACAGACGCTGCATATGCAGCTGTACCAGCGGCTGACGATGCTGCATCTCTGGCCATTGAGACGGCAAATAATGCAGCTGTGGCGAATTCTGTTGTTACGATTGCGGCGTCATAGTGCAGACGTATAAATATCATTAAAGAAGGAGGCTGATGCTTCCTTTTTTCATATACAGCGTTCTGTTATTTTGCAATAAATTGTTGAGTCTGTTTGATTTTGCTCGACTTGATACATGTTGACCGCGTTATACTATTTCTATGAGTATTCCTGTACAGATATTGAGTGGCGTGGGAGAGCAAGTTGCGCAATTACTGGCGCGATTGAGTATTTATCACGTCAGCGATTTGTTGTTTCATTTGCCGCGTGGCTATGAGGATCGGAGTCGCATCATTGCGATGAGAGATTTGCGGGTTGGGCAGAGTGCCTTGATTGAAGGGCTTGTGCAATCGGTAGAACCATTATCCTCCGCACGGGGTGGTCGTACTTCATTGTTGGTACAAATCAGTGATGGTGAGCGTCGGTTGACGTTACGTTTCTTTCAAGTTTACCCCGGTCTCAAAGAAAAAATGCAGGTTGGGCGTTCTCTGCGTGCTTTTGGCGAGGTGCGAATGGGTGGGCGCGGTTTGGAGATGGCGCATCCTGACTTCCAAATGGTTAGCGCAGGTGCGCCATTACCCGCGTCACGGTTGACGGCAATTTATCCGACGACGGAAGGCTTAACGCAAGCCAAGTTGCGGAGTCTCGTGGATCAAGCCATCCATAAATCAAAAGTCGACTTGCCTGATTTATTACCGAAGCATATTATTCCTCAAAATACGTACAACTTATTCCAAGCGCTGCGCGAGGTGCATCAGCCTGCCAATGATGCGGATACTGATGCGCTCATGTCTTATCGTCATCCAGCGCAGATTCGGTTGATTTTTGAGGAGTTGGTTGCGCATCAGGCCAGTTTGTTAAGCCGTCGATATTATCTGCAAATCAAAGCCGCCCCTGTAGTTGAGCAAAGTCAGATTCTTGCGCCTCAGCTCTTGGCACGATTGCCATTTAAACCGACACAGGCTCAAATTCGTGTCAGTGCTGATATTCGCCAAGATTTTCAACAACGTCATCCTATGCTGCGTCTTGTGCAAGGGGATGTCGGATCAGGTAAGACTTTAGTGGCTGCACTTGCGGCATGCCATGTCTTAGAAGCTGGATGGCAGGTTGCTCTGATGGCGCCTACAGAGATTCTGGCGGAACAACATTTTATTAATTTCAACAATTGGTTTGAGCCACTTGGGATTCAGGTTGCGTGGTTAGCCGGGAAACAAAAGGGCAAAGCGAGGTCCATGGCTGAGGCGGATGTGGCATCTGGTGCGGCGCAATTAGTCATTGGTACGCATGCGTTATTTCAAGAGAATGTGCAGTTTTCGAAATTAGGGCTGGTGATTATTGATGAACAGCACCGATTTGGTGTTGATCAGCGGCTGGCGCTGCGCGAGAAAGGCCCAGAAGGCATGAGTCCACATCAATTGGTCATGACTGCTACGCCAATCCCACGCACACTCACCATGAGTGTTTATGGGGATTTAGATACGTCTATCATTGACGAGCTTCCTCCCGGTCGAACTGCAATTACGACAGTCGCCGTGCCTTTCGAGCGCAGAGAAGAAGTGATTGCGCGAATCTCCGCGAACTGCGCGCAGGGCAAACAAGCGTATTGGGTGTGTACCTTGGTTGAGGAATCGGAAACACTGGATGCCAAAGCCGCTGAAGCGACCTATGAGGAGTTATCAACACGGTTGCCTCATCTGAAAATTGGTTTGGTGCATGGGCGAATGAAGTCCGATGAAAAACAGCAAGTGATGCAGGCGTTTAAGAAGAATGAGCTGCATTTGCTGATTGCGACCACCGTGATTGAAGTGGGCGTGGATGTGCCAAATGCGTCGTTGATGATTATTGAAAATGCAGAACGCTTAGGTTTGTCACAATTACATCAATTGCGCGGACGTGTTGGACGCGGCAGTACTGCTAGTTTCTGTGTGCTGATGTATAAATCTCCGCTTTCGGAAAATGGCGTTGAACGTCTCTCTACATTGCGCAATAGCACCGATGGTTTTGTGATTGCTGAAAAAGACCTTGAGCTACGTGGACCAGGCGAAATTTTAGGGACGCGGCAAACGGGGCTTCTCGGCTTTCGTTTAGTCCAGTTGCAGCGTGATCAACATCTTTTGCCAGAAGCTCAGCACGTTGCGGCTCAGATGCTCAAAAATCATCCGCAGGAAAGTGATGCGTTGATGACGCGTTGGCTACCTGAAGCACCTCGCTATGCGCGAGTGTAATGTGTGATTTTTCAATCATTGAAATCATCGCTTCAGTTGTTTTCACGACCTCGTTGTTTACTGTGTGATCTTCATGAAACGCAAGGTGACTATCCCATGTGCGAAGGTTGTCGCATGGATTTGTCGTGGCGTGGTGAGATGTTACGCGTTCAAGAGATGTCGATTCAGGTCGCTTTTGCATATCAGTGGCCGATTGATCGCCTTATTCATTTATATAAATACCAGACGCGTTTAGAGTTGTTACCTATATTCCAGTATGGGTTAATGCAATTACAACGTCCAAATGCGGATGCACTTCTTGCCGTTCCCGTGTCTCCTACGCGGTTGCAAGAGCGCGGATTTAATCAAAGTCATGAGCTTGCAAAACAGATGGCGGATCATTGGGATATCCCACTACTGACGGGTGTGAATCGTCGAGATGGGTTGAGGCAAAAAGGGTTGAGTCGTGGAGAGCGGCTGCAAAATTTGGATGGTGCCTTTGTCTTAGATGGCCGTATGCAGCCATTACCACGTCGAATTGCGCTGATTGATGATGTGTTGACCACTGGGAGTACGTTACTGAGTTTGGCGGCTTATTTGCGTGTTCAAGGCGTAGAAGAGGTGTCAGGGTTGGTTGTTGCGAGCCAACATCAGTACCGTTCAAATCAATAACCGACTTTGTGGGTTAGTTGTGACGTAATTTACGTGAAAATAACGCAATGTCTTACTGCACTTTGTCAGTGTATTCATTAGAATAGCCAAATCGATCAAGCGTCGTTTTTAGAGTTCACCAACTCCGCACAAGGCGGGAGGAGACGCTATGCTGGAAGCCTTTCAAGCCACAGAGCAAGGCAGCTTACGAGAAGTCACATTGCGCGGTGGATTTGATCTTGCCCCCGATTTGGTGTGGATTGACCTGATTGCGCCATCGCAAGAAGAGCAGCAGTGGGTCGCAGAGGCGTATCAGCAAAACATTCCGACGTTAAAATCAC
The DNA here is from genome assembly GCA_964373145.1 of uncultured Moraxellaceae bacterium. Classification (GTDB taxonomy): domain Bacteria; phylum Pseudomonadota; class Gammaproteobacteria; order Pseudomonadales; family Moraxellaceae; genus Aquirhabdus. The sequence goes on along the minus strand of CAYJUB010000010.1, from coordinate 2,498 downwards.
TTGAAGATATTTCTGCATCGTCACGTTATTACCGCGATGATGATGGCGTGTTGCACATCAGTACTTATTTCCTCAGTAAAAATCGCAACTCCACCGCAGATGGAGAAGGCGAACTTTCGAGTAATATCCTCGCAACAGCGCATACCGTTGCATTTATTCTGCACAAAGACCGTTTATTGACGGTTCGCGGCCATAAATTATTATCCTTCCGTGCATTTCGTGCACGCGCGCATCGCAACGATTATGAACTGAGTTATCAAGATCCTGTCTGGATTCTGCTTGGCTTGTTGGAAGCGAAGCTGGATGAATTGGCGGATATTTTAGAGGATGTGCATAAAGGGCTAGAGCAGGGCACAACCGAAGTGCTGAACAATCATCATCGTGAATATCATTTGGATTTGGATGATATGGTCACACGTTTGGCGCAACAAGAAGACGTGTTGGGTAAAGCGCAGCTCTGCTTAATCGATTTGCGTCGCGTGTTGACGTTTTTGAGTCGTCCACGTGCGTTAGGTAGTCATAAATACGATACGGATGTGCGCGAGTTAAATGAAGATGTTCGCTCGTTGGTCGAGCATAATGCGTTTTTATTCCAAAAAGTTCGCTTCTTATTGGATACGACATCAGGTTTTATTAATACCGAACAAAACGATATCATCAAACGATTCAACGTGGTGTCCACGATGGTTGCGCCGCCGATGTTGGTGACTGGATTTTACGGGATGAACGTTGATGGGATTCCGTATTTACATAGTTCGATTGGTTTTACGTTGGCTGCAATGGCCATGCTGATCGCATTCGTTGTACCGATGTGGTACTTCCGACGTAAAGGTTGGCTGTGATTTTTTGATTGAACAATCAGTTCAAATTGGACGGTTGACGATCGTCAACCGTCATCTCGATTACAAGATTTCTTCTAATCGAGAGGCTTGAATGATCGATTTCACTTTTGCGGGTACGTTTTCTAGATGAATACGTTGCGTCGCCCCTAAATTCCGAATCCATTGAACAATCACGGCGACAAGCACAGTGTGACTTTGTGTCAACTGTGCGAGATCAATAGTGATGATTGGCGCAGTGATTCCGCTTAAAATTTTCTTCCCTTCGCGATAGGTTGCATTGGCATTATCAAAGTGAACTGAACCCACAATCGAGAGGGTATCTCCTGCGAGTTTTAAGCTCACAGGGGAACGATCACTTTCAAGGCTTTTCAGATTTTGCTTTGCTAATTTGTTCAATGTTGAACGCTCACTGACCTGATGTGCTGGCAGAAGGAATGAAGTTCTTAATTGCCAGATCAAGGCTGTTTTTATTGGTTTGTACTGCTGTCGCAAACTGATTGCGGAAGGTCAGACCAATATCAATCCCATTCAACTGCAAATTACGGACTTTCCATGAATCACCACTTTGAATCAGTTGGTAAGCCACTGGAACAATCGTACCTGTGTCGGTTTTAAAATCCATGTTCACAACCGCTTTGCTTGGATCTTTGCCAGCAATGAACGGGCGAATAGTGTAGCTTTCATTGTCATAGGCAGCCAGACCTTTCGCGTAGGTTCTGATCAGACTTTGACGGAAAGTTTGCGCGAATGACGTACGTTGTTCTGGTGATGCTTGGCGATAGTATGGCCCCATCACGCCACGTGCAAAGCCATCGAAATCGACATAAGGCTCGATGTTTTCTTTCACGATTTGATTGAGTGCGGCTGGATTTTTCTTATAAGTGCCGCGCTCTTTAACCAAACGAGTAATCAGCGCATCAGAAATTCTTTTTACAAAAACAGGTGCAGGCTCAACGGCTGCAAAGGCAGACGACATTGAAAAAATGCTAGAAAGCACAACCGCAGTCATTGTAGGAAATAAAACGCGTTTCATAAAAAATCTCCGAACATCAAAAACAAATTAAATAAGGGTGCATCAATCATCAGGGCTCAATCAAAGCCCTTTGTACCTAAGAGTTAGACTTTAAAATGTGGCTGAGTCAGCAGCAGCGGGTGCGGCACTTTCTCCTGGCGTTGGTGCGGTCGCTTTGCTGAATAAGAATTTACTAATCAAGTCTTCAAGCACCAATGCACTTTGTGTTTGCTCAATTTCACTGCCGTTTTTCAGGACTGCGTCATCTGCGCCCACAGAAATACCGATATATTTTCCGCCGATCAAACCTTCAGTGAGAATGCTTGCCGTCGAATCTGTGCTGATTTGATTCATGCTGTCATTGATTTGCATAGTCACAACCGCATCAAGACGCTTCGGATCCAACGTGATATCAGTCACACGACCGATCACCACACCACTCATGGTTACTTTAGCACGAGGAGTAAGTCCACCTATGTTTTGAAAGTGTGCAGTTACTGTATAGCCAGTTTTATTGACTTCATCGAGTAACCCACTAACGCGTAGCGCAAGAAAAAAAACTGCGATAATGGTGAAAACCGTGAACACACCAACACTAAACTCTGCACTACGAGTTCTCATGATAAACCTCCGAACATGACCGC
>CAYJUB010000009.1:0-16485 GCA_964373145.1 uncultured Moraxellaceae bacterium | reverse complement strand
TGGGCGTGCACAACCTTAGATCTTGCACCACAACTAATCACGCGAGAGACTGTGCAGCAAGCCTATCGCGCTAAAATTAAAGAGTTTCATCCTGATAAATATCAATCCTTGCCTGAGTCTATACAGAAGATGCTCAATGAGAAAACTCAGGAGTTGAATAAGGCTAAGGATATTTTGGTTGAGCACTATTCTTAACAATAGGAAAGTATGATGATTTGATTATGTGTGAAACATTCATGGTCAAATCACATCTGTATTTCCTCGTGTGATCATTAAGACTAACTCTCTTGAATATGTCTGGCAACCTGCTGTCTTGTATGCCATTGCAACTGCGAATCCGTGGCAAGAGCACCACGCAAAGTCATCGGTCTGCGATCTATTACGTTGATTTGACAGTGCGTGAAGGTGCGACACTAGAACAAACCATTGTCGATGCACAAGCGACAGATGATCAGCGCAAACAAAGCGGTTACGACCAAGATGCTCTCGATCAAGCAGGGCGAATTGGTTTTAGCAATGCTGAATTTGAGTTTACTGAAGATGATACTTCTGAGGTTTTAGAGGAGTTTTATTCGGCTGAAGCTGATACTACCATTGTCCCATGCCATCAAACTAATTCCATAAAATCAAGTTTAAGAGCAAAATTGGATCAAAAATTTGTCAAAATTTCAAATCTATCCGCGTAACAAAAAAAACATCCATCCCTATGGATGGATGTTTTTTTTTTGTTATTCAAACTCAAGGGTCTACAAATTTTACAATTATCGCGAAAAATGGAAGTAGTGCCACAAATATACTGGTAAAGTCATCGAAAGAGTTAGTTTAGGAAAATAAAGATTTATGGAAATTAAGGAAGTTGGGCAAATTTTGGGCGATTTGTCTATAGTCGAATTAAATTGCCTTGTTCCTGATCGTCAAACTTACGGCGCTATGCTTCTACAACCTGACGGACCAATTGTAGCAAATAATCGCAGAATTGGTCATCTTGATCAAAATCGCGGAGCTGAACTATGTAGAAAATTTCTTCAAGAAAGTATTATAAATTTTGCTTCTTTAGTTATTACTCCTGAGTACTGTCTTCCATGGACTTTAGTAAAAGAGATTGCGGAAGTAAATTCAGACCTTATTCCTCCCAAAGGAGCAATTTGGGCGCTAGGTTGCGAAAGTATAACTTGGACCGAATTGCTGCAAATTCGGGGGGCGATATCTAGTGAAAATACTTTTATTTTTTTTGAAGAAATTCCTGGTCAAATATTAAGTGTAGGTACTTACCTAGACCCTTTACTTTATGTTTTCTGGAGCACTCGATTAGATGGAACTCATGTACTTTGTTTCGTCATTCAGTTCAAAACCGCACCATGTAGCGACTATGAGGATATCGAGCAAAGATCACTCTGTTGTGGGAAATATGTGTATATTTTCAACAAAGGAACAAATAATATTAATTTGATGACGATCATTTGTTCTGATATTTTCAAATTTACCCATCAAGTTATAGATAGTGTTTATAAAGACTTACTTCTTGTTCACATTCAAATAAATCCGAAGCCAGCACACGAAGACTATGCTGAATATAGAAAGTATTTACAACGAATTGCTACAAGTGCTCATGTCGAGGTGCTTTGCTTAAATTGGGCAAGTAATATTATTGAACGTAAAGATAATAACACATATGTATCTTGGAAAAATAATGCGGGATCAGCTATATACGTACCACCTTCTAAATTTTATGCTTTAGAAAATCTAGTTCTAGACGCGCATCGTAACGGACTTTACTACAGCATTGTAGGCCGTTGGCATGCGTTCTATCTTAATCAACAACCTCACGCAATATTTTTACAAAAACAAAAAGTCATGACTCATGCAGAGCTTGAAGTGGGTTCAACCATTAGCTTTGCAACAGTTCTGCGACGATGGACTTGGAACAAAGTTATTACAACGTTAAATCTAGAAACTGCAGCAAATGATGGATTTCATGAATCTATAAGCCATTACACCAAAATTACAGATCAACTTAGAACTCTTTCAGAACAATCTCCAATATTTGTCGAACGTGCATTGGAAATGCTCGTAGGTGCTCCTAAAAAGCCTCATAGTTGGTTTGAAATTAGTGTGCTTGATTGTATGCGAGTTGGTGAGCGTGAAGCATTGCGTCGCGTCACAGTAAATCAAGACAATGATCCGATTTCTGCTGGTTTAGAATATCGTAGAAAAAGACTTGAGTTTGCTCAAACAGCGGTCGCCCTAGTTGGACAAGGTATTGATTGGCCTTATACATTACGTGACTTAGAGGATGGCTTTATATTTACTTGGACGCCCAATAAACCACATCACAATATTCAGGCACTAGAAACGAAACAAAGCGCAGGATTGGTATTCCTCTCCGAACAGGCTCTAGATGATGGGATAAAAACAATTTACACCATATTGCATAGTAGTGCTAAACGTCATGCTGAAGATGCTCATTGCTCTGAAGATGAGGTTATCAGAAGCACTGACAGATTATGTGTCATATACCGCAGAGATAATAAATTGCATGCATACCCTAAGTTAGCAAATCAAATAAATCATCCGCCTGCATCAAGTTTGCTCGATTTCACAGGAGAAGCAATGTGATTAATACTAATAAATATCTTGATGAATTGAAATTTCATTATTCTAATGTTTTAGAAGTAAGACCTGGAATCTTTCGACTTTCAGAGGATAAAGATGGACGTGATTATGCAATTCGGTATTTCGATTTAACAGGAAATCTTAGTGAGGCGGCAGATCATTTACAGGAATATCAAGAGGATCTTTTGACAGAAACTTTTTTTGACTCAAACTTTCCCACGGATCTACGCTGGAATCATTATCTTTATTTTGTCTCTGATGAAAATCCGTCTACTTGTTCGTCGTTCAATGAAAATAAAAAGAAAATTGAAGCAGATCGTACATATGCTAGAAAGCATGTTATTTCTGGCGAAGAATTAAAAGCCATTCTTACTCCAAAAAGCCGTTCCCAAATTTCGCAACCAGTCGATATTATTAATCAATGGACACAACGCCTTGATCAATTAGATCTATCTTTTATTTTAGATGATTCAATTACTTCTTCTGAAATAGCCAAATACATAAGAGACCACAAAAAACCACCTCTTACTATAGTTAACAATGCTTCAAAGTTGTCAGATATCGATACTAAGCTTTCAGAGGCCGAAGTTACCGCAGCAAAGGCTTTTCTTAAAATTTTGACTATTTCTAATTTTAGAGATTATCCTACTAAACAGCGCTTTAAGTTCGGTAAAGTTAATTTGATTTTTGGACGCAATGGAGCAGGTAAAACATCGCTACTTGAAGCTATCGAATTTCTTTATTGTGGAGAAAACCGACGAGTTAATGAACTAACAAATGCTACTCACGTAGAGGGAGAATTCTTTAGCAGTGATAACATTCTAACTACAACTTCAAAAATACTGACTAAAACACAAGTTTTGAGGAATTCTGTGTGGTATGCGAAAGCTGATCTCAGGAAACCTACTTTGGCTAATAGTTTCAGTAAGTTTAATTTTCTTGATACAGATGCAGCCGCCAATCTAAGTAAAGAAAATGATAGTGATGATCGCCTTAGAACAGATTTAGTGCGTCTACTACATGGAACCGAAGTAGTTCGAACATTAAAACATGTTGAGCAAGTGGAAAAAAAGCTGGGAGAGTTATTAAGAATTTCGAAGTATGAGGCTGAAAGAACTGAAGAAAAACTTGCTGATCAACAAGGCCGACTTCTTGAGATTAAGAATTCACCCAAAGATTCAGATAACTTATTTTTAAGTTTAAATTTTTTTCTGAAAAAACTTAGCTGGAGTAAGATTCCAGAATCTAAAAATGAGGCAATACAGATACTGGAGCCTCTTAATTTGTTGGATTCTAGTGTAAGACAAATAATAAAATCTGGAGTTTTTGACTCTAAGAATGGTCTTGAACTCTTGAATCAACTTAACAGACAGCTTTCAGAATCGTTAGCTTCTGCGGAAAGTATTTTCAATAAAATTCAAGATATAAGATCAGTTCAATTTGAATCAACTCAAAAAAACAATGATATTCAAAAAAAAATGGTGATTCTCGAAACTCTAGAGCGGTATGCAAATGCAGAATTTACTTTAAAGTTGGAGGAGTTAAATACTCTGCGAATCAAAACAAACAAGACTGGTGAGAGATTGGCTTTATTGGAGAATGCACAAGATGATCTTGTTACTTTCATTCACACAACATTAAGTCTGGACCAAGCCAGAAAAACTTCTGATCAAACCGTACTCTCTATAGAAGCTAAACTCCACGATCAAAGGATATTGGTTGAATCTATTGAAGAGAATATGTCATCAACTAACGTTCTAAAACAGAACTTAATGTTGATGGCAACTGAACTACTTAACAAAGTTAGTGATAAAAATCATTGCCCAGTCTGCCGTACCCAGTTTGATGATGAACAGTTAAAACTGAGAATGGTTCTAACTAATGACTCTGAAGGAAATAAGGTTTTAGAAACTGCTCTTTTGAATTTAACTCAATTACAGGAACAATTAGCCAGAGCCAAGGTCATACACACAGCGTTAAATAAGCTTTCTTCTTTCTTTGATTTTGAGGGAGAGTTTACAATTAAAGAAGCCCTTGAAATAGTCAAAGATACAAGCGTCAGCTTAGAAAAAAATCGAAATACTATTAGCGAAATAGATAATGTAGTCAAACAGTTCGGTATTGACGGACTTACTGAATCAGATTTATATAGACAATTAAGTTTAATAAATTTGGATAAGCTGCCGAACGTCGATCAGCTTATCTCTCTAAAAAAAGATTATTTTGGCCAAACGGCACAACTACGGCAGTCGATTACAAGTTGTGAAAGTAATCTAAATGAATTACAGATTGAATTTTTCAACTTAGTTGGTGCTGAGACAAAAGAGTCTATCATCCCTGGCACAGTATCAATTTCAATGCTTGAACCATTACGGGAACGTTTAGCACGTGTTGCTACTGATATATCAGCATATCATTCGATTTTACCTTTTTTTAATTCTACTATAACTAGCTCTGACCACATTGATAGTTTGGCTCTTGCACAGGCAAATGATGCTCTAAATCGACTTTTGACCCAACTAGAGCGTGAGGCACAAAATCTTTCCGCAGCTCAAGAGGTTGAAAAAAATATTACTAATCTTATTGAAATGTGCACTGAATTTACAGAGAAAAATGAGTTGATGACGAAAGCCTTTTCTCTGATCAGTGAGCTGAATAAGCAATCCAACACAGGGGAGTTTTCTAATACGATATTGAGTGTTAATGCTGCCACGATTGGAGAGATTTTTAGAGCTATTCACTCTCCAACGGAATTTACAGTGACAGTTGAAAATAATAATTTAGAAATTATAAGAGAGCGCACAAAAAATACTGTTTCTCTAAATCAAATGAGTACAGGACAACGTGCGGCATACGCATTATCACTATTTCTTACTTTGAATAGAAATTTGATATTGGGTCCCCCATTAATTTTACTGGACGATCCAGTCGCTCATGTGGATGATTTAAATATTTTATCGTTTCTTGACTATTTACGCGATATTGCGATTTCTGGTGAGAGACAGATTTTTTTTGCAACTGCTGATGAAAAATTAGCTGGATTATTTAGGCAGAAATTCCGCTTTTTAGGACCAGATGATTTTTGTGAAATTAGTTTAGAAAGATCGTAACTATATTTGAATGAGATAACTTCCACAGTAGATTAACATAAAACTTTCCTGTGTTATAGTCGGACTGGGTGTATTTATTTTGAAATAACTAATAATTACAGATAGTTATATTGCATTTAAGGGTTCTGGGTAATCAAGGAAATTCAACACATCAGAGGTTGCAACAAGTTGTAAGTGATGCGGTCATAAATAAAATTGGAGATAGTGTGAAAACCAACTACGAAGCAATTAGTAAAGAAAACCAGTTGCGATATGGTACTGACATTGGCCGAATTGGCCCGATGCTATTAGTGGATCGATATGATGATCGAACCCATTTTATTTTTGAGTTATTACAAAATGCTGAGGATGCACTCAGGAGACGAAGCGAAGGAAATGAAAACAAAGGTGTCCATTTCAATTTGACACCAACCAGCCTAACAATTGCACATTTTGGAAAACCTTTTGATTTGAATGATGTCAGAGGTATTTGCGGCATAGCGGAAAGTACCAAAGATGCTGTCTCAATTGGTCGGTTTGGGATAGGGTTCAAATCAGTTTATACCTTTACCGCTAGGCCAGAGATCCATTCTGGAAGTGAGGAATTTGCAATTGAAAACTATGTACAACCAAAACATGTGGAAAGTAGAAACCGAAAACCAAACGAAACGTTAATTGTATTACCTCTAAAACCTGAAGATAAGGATGCTACTTCGGAAATCACTTCTGGGTTAATGCGATTAGGGCCAAGTGCGTTGCTATTTTTACGTCACATCGAAGAAATTAATTGGAGTGTTGAGGGTAGAGTATCTGGTTTTTACTTACGTAACGCTCCTGTTACTCATGATTCCATGGTTCAGCAAATATCTGTTATTGGTCAAGAGAGTGGGAAATCAATAGTTGATGAGACATGGATGGTATTTCATCGCGAGGTTTATACAGCTAATCAAGAAAAAGTAGGACGAGTTGAACTAGCATTTTCTCTAAATGATTCTGAAGGTGAGCAAGTTCGCTTTACTGTAAAGCCATTGGATGCTTCACCCCTTGTCGTATTCTTTCCAACTGTAGTTTCGACCAATTTAGGGTTCTTGGTGCAAGGGCCATATCGGACAACTCCAAGCAGGGATAATATTTCACAAGGAGATGAATGGAATCAGTATTTGGTACGTGAAACAGCACAGTTGTTAGTAGAAGCAATGCGCTGGATGCGTAATAAAGAATTATTGGATACATCGGCACTTCGTTGTTTGCCGCTAGATCCTAAAAAGTTCCCTGAAAATTCGATGTTCTTTCCATTATTCGAGATTGTTCGTCAAACACTAAAAGAAGAGCCTTTGCTACCAAAGTTAAATGGTGGATACATAGAAGCAAGACATTCAAAGTTAGCGCGTACGCAAGAACTACGAGAGCTTTTAAGTTCAGATCAACTTTCAGAATTATTTGGTGAGCCAACATTCTGGCTGACGGGTGACATCACAGCTGATAAAGAACCAGAGATTCGTGACTATGTGATGAATCAACTTAAAGTAGCCGAAGTAACACCGGAAACGATAATATCTAAATTCAATGAAGAGTTTCTTGTATCACAGACAGATGAATGGATTGTACGACTCTACGAATTTTTAAATGGTCAAAAAGCAGCACTACGGCGTCACATTGATACGATTCCACTTTTACGTCTTAGTGATGGTTCTCAAGTTAGAGTTAAGGATAATGGCATTTCAAATGCGTTCTTTCCAAGTGAACTAGAAACTGGATTTCCAACTATTGATAGAAATGTATGTTCAACACCGACGTCTCGCGAGTTTCTCGTATCACTAGGTATTACCGAAGCAGATTCTGTAGATGATGTCGTGAGAAATATTTTACCTAAGTATCAACAAGAGGAATTTGAAGTCAGTGATGAGGATTATGATGCTGACATTCAGCGAATATTAAAGGCGTTCAGTACTGACTCTAAGTCACAGCGTGACAAGCTTCAAACAGAGCTTCGAAAATCAACATTCTTAAGGGTGGTTGACACAGGCGATGGTGAACTTTACTTTGCCTACCCTGAACAAGTTTACTTAGCAACAGAACGACTGAAACAACTTTTCTCTGGTGTACCAAATCTTTATATCATTGATGAGCAATTCGCGTGTCTTCGTGGGGAGCCCATGAGAAATTTATTCGAGTCATGCGGCGTTCAAAGAAATCCTCGGCCAGTAAAACTTTCTTGGGGTTTGACCGACAATGAACGCAGAGAACTTAGGATTAAAGCTGGACATGCAGAAACTTCTCACAGATCTGATGTCATAGAAGATTATGATTTAGAAGGTATAGAAAAAATTATCGAAATACTCCCTTCACTTGATACGGCTGAAAAGTTTATACGATCAAGACTTATGTGGGATAGTCTCAGTGAATTAGCTGAACGCAGCGGAAAGAGCATTTTCGAAGGGTCTTATACTTGGAAGCACTATGGCGGTACTTATAAAAAAGAATTTGAATCGGCCTTCTTGAGGCGATTAAACAGCGAGGCATGGGTGCCAAATTTGAATGGAGAACTTCAACTGCCAAGCACTATCATATTTGATACGCTTGGATGGAAGGCAAACTATTTCTTACTTGACATAATTAAATTTAAACCACCAATAATCGATCAACTGGCAAGAGAGGCAGGTATTGATCCAGCCGCGCTTGATTTGTTAAAGAAACTTGGAATCACTAGCGTTGCTGAGTTGACTTCCCGCCTTGGCATTCTTGAACTTCCTAACGAAATAAATAGTAAGCCTTTGGGTAACGATTCATCCTCCAAGAATATCTACTCCGAAGCGATGGATTTATACGGGGATGATATGCCAGATTTGCCTCCCGTTACTTTTAATCCAGATAGTGATGTTGAAGAAGAAAAAGAGCGTGATTGGGGTCGAGAACAAACTAACACTAACTCTGGAAATTCGCAGAGTGGTGATAAAAAAGGAAACCATAGCTCACAAAATGGCTCGAATAAATTCGGAGGTACTAGTGGAACAGGTGGTAATTCACAGGGGAAGAGAACGCCAGGACAAGGTGGCGGACGACCGTTCATTTCTTACGTGGGAATGCATCCAGAGGATAATGATTCAGATCCTGACGGCCTAGATCAAGTAACACGTATGAAGATCGAGGCTCTGGCTATTGATCAGATCATTAAGATTGAACCGTCTTTAAATCGCACACCAGAGGGAAATCCTGGGTACGATTTATTTGAAAAGGATAAAGAAGGCAATATTATTCGTTGGATCGAGGTTAAGTCGATGACGGGTTCGCTTGAAAATCGGCCAGTTGGTCTCTCACGTACTCAATTTGATTGTGCAAAGGATTGTGGGTCTGCTTATTGGCTTTACGTTGTTGAGTACGCTACGGTTCCTGAAAAAACACGAATACTTAGGATTCAAAATCCTGTCGCTCAAGCTCGGACATTTACATTTGATCATGGTTGGATACATATAGCCAAAACTGAGCCACCAATCACAACAAATTAAGGCTGTATACATTCAAAGTTGCTTACTCTAAACAAGGTCAATCGATTCCTATTTTGATCTTGTTTAGACATTGCCAATGACAAGCCAAATAAAGCTAAATCAAACTAGACTGAATTCCCACATTTTCAATCACTCCATTCGCGTGCAGCAATTTCATGAAGTGGCGAGCATTCACATCAGTATCGCTAATCATCCGATATTCCATACCGCTCTCGGTTGAAACTTGAATCGCGGCTGTCTGCTTGGCCTTAACAACCAAGTCTTCCATTTGGTGTGCGCCCTTAACTTCAATGATGACGTAACTGCCATCGCTCCGTTTCAGCAAGAAGTCAGGAAAGTAGTTCCGGAGGGCATGAGAGTCAGGATCGATGTACTGGAAGTAAAAGTCAGTAAAGCTAGGGTGTGTAAACATACCCGTGAAGTAAATTTCACTGACTTCTTTCTCATTCAACAGATCATGAAATAAAGTCCGTTCAGGCTTAGAGTCGAACGTATAAGTATCTAAATTAAAGCTTTTATCACGGAATTCAATTGACGATTTGGAGTAGTAATCTGTTCCACCTTTACCTTCTTGGATTAAGAAGAAATCTTTCTCTCCAATCTCAGGCTTTTTAATTAGGTGAATTTCTTGCTCTTCAGTCTCAATTTCAGTGTGCGTGTCGTACAGCGCACTAAATAACCTTGGGATAATTACGTCGTAAAGCAATTCATTGAATGTATTAACTGCTTTTAAAAGAACGTCAGTACCTTCAGAAGTTTGATCCAACAAGTCTTCAGTTTCTAAAGGACTTCTATTTAAATATCGGGCAATTTCAGAAACTAGAGTAATGGCTGTATAGTCTTTTCGACTACGCTCAATGGTTCGGTCAAATGACTTTGATTGTTGCATGGTGTAGCTGTCACTATCACGTTCACTTAATCCATCACGCTGTATTTCGGTAATAAAGTAGCTCTTGGTCAATTCTTGCCACGCGTCAGGATCTTTAGGATTGATCCCGATTTTAGTATTAGGTAGGAAAGCTTTTTCGGTCAAAGTGACCTTTCGACGAATGCGCTTAATCTTTAAGGTGTAATCCTTCAACACACGAACCTTTAAAGGATCTTTGACTTGAGCATCACTCGTCTGCTTAAGTTCATCCAACGTCATTCTGAAGTTAGCTTGTAGCTCGGCATCTAAAACAGCAGAGTTCTCTTCGCTAAGGAAAATATGCCCCGTATGTTGCATATCTCCAATTGCACGCAAACATCGCATGGTGGCCTGCAATACAAAGATTTTGGACTTAGGTGAACGATACATTGCAACGCCAAATAACGAGCGACAGTTCCAGCCTTCGCGTCCTTTGTTCACCAGCAAAATAAATTGCTTTTCCGAGCTGGGTGAATCTAGTCGGTTAAATTCTCGAATGTCATCGTTCTTTGTGTGTTTTTCATCACCGACATTGATTAAAATCCGAGAGAGTGGGATGTTGTGCTTAATCAGTTCTTGCTCAAGTGCTGGTTTTAATTCTTCAGTAAGCTCGTCAACCGATGATGCAAAGAACGCCAGCTTTGGCATCATTCCTTCAGGCCGTAATCCGTCAACTGCCTCAAGAAAATCTTTAACCACAATCTTTATGAACTCAGTAGATCGTGCGTTGTTGTAAGTACGCAGCTTAGTGTTCTTCAGGTATTTTTCACGAATAGCATCCCTAAGACTAAAAGCGTAAACCACTTCAGGAAGGACATCTTTACCAATATAAGGTGTCCCTGTGTAGTTGAAGCAGGCCACGACATGCGTACCTGCTTTATCTAAATTTACCGCGAGTTGGTCAATCGTTGTGCGCAAGCTGGTTTGCTGTTGAGCCTTGGTTAGTCCAACGCCCATATCCTTGGCTAATGCTGCGCCAAATGAGTGATGAGCTTCGTCAACATAAATACCAAGTTGAGGGAGGCGAGACAGTTTCTCAAAACGTTGGTTAGTTTTAAGCTCTTCTTCAGTTGCGAGATGATCAAATCCGTAAAGTTCATCAAGCTCGTCATAGATGCTTGGTGTTGATTTATCTAGGGCTGTTGATTCACTAAATAATTGCGTAGTCGGATTTGGTTCTGCATGTGAACGCTTTAGAATGATTTTCTGAGTATTAGTTACAATGATATTAAACTTTGAGCCGTCAGTCGTGCTTAGAGTTGTGCCAGCTTCATCCAAGAAATGAAACTTTAGATGAGATTCAAACAGGCTGGCATATTCTTTCGGTATGACTTTGCTTTTATCAAAGGATTCAATTTCACGTAGTGACTGCAATACTGTTTTGTCGGGAGCAAAGACAAGTGCGTTATGGCAATAACGCGGATCGGTTTTGAACTTATTTGCTAGCAGGAACTCGTAAAAGATACACGTAGCCATTAAGAGAGTCTTACCTGTACCCATGGTGAGGGCAAAGATATAACTTGCATAAGGACGTGAATTGGCCTTCATTTTTCGCAATACAGCTTCGTAATTTTGAAGCTCTATTTCATCGCCAAGCTCTAAAGCACCCTGAGTGGCACCTACGTTGAACCCACCAACTACACGCCCTTCAAATTTACCTTTCTGGTGATACCAATCCGAGAAAATTTCTTCAACTTTGGCATTGCTCATGAACTCTTTGAGAAATACATATACTTCCAAAGCTTCAAACTGTGGTCTGCGTAAAAATGTGTCAGGCCTATTGCTTGGGTCGTTATAGTCCAAGTATTTCTTAGTCAAATCTTTGTAGTTTTTGCGAATTGCTGGACGATTACTTTGATAAAATGCCCAGAGAAAGTTAAAAAATGCAAAGTCTAAGGCTGCAGTATTGCTGGCCCTGCTAGAAGGCTTTTTAGCCATTGATCTCACCCTCCCAAGATTCAGAGAGTAGGTCGGTGATTTTTACTCGGATTGTTCCTGAATCGGCTGGGATGTCATAGCTACCCTCGACCAATTCTGTTTTGCTTGGAACATCTGTAGTGGTCGGAGTAAATACTGCGCCATCATAGTTCCAATCAATCATGACGCTTTCAACCATCTCGCGCCAATCATCTACAGTTTCTTTTGTTAGAGAAATTTTTTGAAGTAGGTTCATTGGATAAAAGCGTTCGATTGAAAGCTTGCCATCAGATACTTTTAATCTAGCTTCCGATTCGCGTTTGAATTGAAGGTTCGTTTTATCACGTAAAATATCTACGATTTCTATATCAAGTTTATAGTCAATTTCTTGTTGAAGATTTGCTCTCAAATCGGGTTCATGACCCATGCAAACAAGCAGGATTTTCTCTACTGGTCTGTTTGCATTTTCATCACGACGTTTATCAAATGCTTTGTAATCAACACCAGCTATTAGATCACTTAAATCTGCACTTGTTGCGATACGGTTAATTGGCATGATCTTAACCATTCGACCATCCTTTTCACCGTCATAAATACTATTCGTAAACTTCTGAATTCCCAGAGCTTCGATAAGTAATTCCTTAGCTTGAATTGGATTTCGGAATACGTCGTAATGATTTACGTTATAAACTTCAAAGCCAGTAAATTTAACAGCTACTTGGTTACTCTCATCATTGTCATTAAATGATTGTTGTTTTTCACCTTCAATTTGACTATTAATTTCTTCGGCAATTTTTATTAATCGCTTTGTAGTAGTTTGAATTGCACCTAAATTAATATCAGCACCAATAAAACGTCGACCGAGCTTCATAGCTACAGCTTGCGTAGTTCCAGATCCCATGAAGCAATCAAATATAACCGAATCATTATTCGAGGAGGTTAGTATAATCCGCTCTAATAAAGCTTCAGGTTTCTGGGTAGGGTATGATTCAGATTCTTTTGAACTGCTTGATATTGCTGAAAAATCACTCCAAATAGATTGGATCTCAACACCGATAAGATCACTTTCAAATTGAATTGCATTTGGACGGCCCTCGCCATCTCTAGCCCATTTTATTCGACCATTTGCTTCAAGCTCATCTAGCGCCTTTAATGGACTTTTTTTGGCATCATCCGTGAGCAGATGTTGAAGGAAGCTAGGTATTGCCCAATGTCGCCCCTTTCCAATCGCGCCAGGATTTAGACCTTTCCAAGTACTCCCAGACTCACCACTTCGGAGACCTGGAGCCGTAATAGGACTTTCTCTAAAAAGAGCTCCTGATTCGTCGTACTTAAAATTTGATTCTAAATAATCCTTACTATAAGGTGTATGCTGTTGATTCCAGATAAAATCATTAGTTTTCGAATAAAATAAAATAGTGTCATGAATATGATTGTAAGCACCACTGCCAGATCGAGCAGTTGTTCTTTTCCATACAATCTCATTTTGGAAATTTGATGCCCCAAAAATGTCATCTAAAGTAATTTTTAAGTAATGTGAGCGTCTGTAATCACAATGTACATAAAGAGAAGCAGTTGGCGACATTAATTCCCGGATCAAAACGAAACGTTCATACATAAATTGTAAATATTCATCATTAGTCCACATATCGGTATATTGCTTTTCTTCAAAAGCATTTATATCATTTTCTATATTTTCGCCTTTCAATATGATCTTTTTTTTATAATCTGCCATCGAATCAAATGGAGGATCAATATAAATAAGATCTACTTTGCCTCTAAATTGCTTAAGCAAGTGTGCAATGACCTGTAAGTTATCACCCCAAAATATTTTATTAAGCCATCCATTTATAGATTCACCATGCTGTTCTTTTAACTGAGCTGGGTAGTATTGTGTTGATGTAAATGGACGTTTTCCACGCCAGTTCAGCATCGGATAACCTTTGATCGGTTCAAACCCAAATCGTTCTTGATTCTTCTGAGTCTCAATACTCAAATCTATATCTTGCTGCTGACTCATTTTTTAAATTTCCTTCGCAAATACCCAATTCTTTCGATCACAATAAGACCGCATATCACAGTCTGAACATAATTTATTCGGACGAGAACACATCCGATAATCTTTCGATTCAATGCGCTTAACAACGTCATCAAACCGTTTTACTGTCTCATCAATCTTTGACTCATTTTTGTCAAACGAAATGTAAGGCGAACCCTCTGTCTCACCTGTGTAATACAAGTGCATCTTACTCACTTTCTGGCCAGTCTTCTGCTCAACTAAATGTGCATAGAGTTCAAGCTGACGCTGATAGTTCTCGAACCGATCTTTTTCTTTCGTTAAATCAGGTTTCTTTTCAGATTTAAAGTCGATGATTTCTACCGTACCATTCTGACCACGAATCAAATCAACGCTGCCTTTGAGGATATACGTATCTTTGACTAAAGAAATATCTACTTCAGCTTCTTGAATACGACCCCAATTGTCTTTTTCACGGTTGTAGTACCGCAAGACGTGGTTTTCTATCGCTTTGATTGTAGACGGTGCAAGATAATGACGCTCTCGCTTGGATAGGTAAAGATAATTTATATCAAGCCAACTTTTTATTTGCACAGGCTCAATTAAGTGAGGCTCACCACGAAGTGCGGCTTTGTGCATGTCTTCGATAGTCTGATGCACCAATGTACCGAAAAGCTGCGCACCCACACGGACAGGGTGGAATCCAAGCTCTTTGTAAAACCGATACTGTTCAGCACACCCTTCAAAAAGCATGATGTGTGAAGTGAAAGCATATTCACGTTTGAGGTTGATTTGTTTGACCTGCTCAAAGTGTATCTGATCAGGCTTAAAGCTAGGATCTCTCCATGAAGGCAAACGTCGATAAATCTCGTCAAAATACTTAGATGGCGAACGACCATGCCCTGTTTTCTCTTCAGCCGATAAAACTAATAAGTTCTGCGCACGAGAGAATGCAGTATAAAACAAACGCCAAAAATCGAAGTTTTTTATATGCTCAAACGGTTCAAATGGTTGTTTTGAAAAATACTGAGTTTGCAAAATCTCATCTAAAGTATCGTGGCTCTTACGCGGAACACCTTCTAGTCCACATGTCACAACGACAGGAAACTCTAATCCTTTCGATTGGTGAATAGTTAGGAATGATACACATCCTTTTGGCGCATATTCAGTGTCATCTTCATATTCACCGATGCCACCATCTTTGAGGAATCGTAAGAACTGATTAAACAGATCTTTAATATTCTTTTCTAAATAGACAGGTGAAAGAACGTTTGCATGATGCAAATATTCAAACTTAGCCAACAAGTTTGAGAACTCGGCAATGTTGCGTGCTGCTCGTCCTTTATCTAGTCCATTTAAAGCATCCTCGCTAAAGAACCGACTAAATACAGGGAATTGGAGAAGTCGGTAAAATAAGCCAGAGAATGCATAGTCTGTGTTTTCAGTGAGGCTGACATGTAACTTAGCATGTTGCTTGCACCATTCTAATAGATCACGATTTTCAGGTTTTTTTAGTTCACCAACAATTCGAGGCAAACAATGCTCATCGTAATATGTCCAAATATCTAGCGAGGCATCCTCACTCCATTTACGAACTTGAGGGAATTGCGGAAATAAGAATATCAACGCACCTATGAGAAGTTGTATTTCTTCACGTTCAAAGAATTGATTAGAGCGAGGAGAGTAGACTGGTATGCCTCGTTCTTCTAGGTATTTACTCAGGTTGACGGCGCGCTCACTCTGAACAGATCTAAAGAGGAAAGCGACTTGATTCCAGTCTTCGAGTCCATTTTCTTTAAGCTTATTTAGAAACTGATAAATTTCTTCAAACCACTCTTCGCGTCCTGCATGACCAACTCGGATGACTGTTGGAACTTCAGGGAAAACATCCTCACGCGGTTCAATTGTTTTGTTATATCTAAAATTTAGAATGCCGTCAGACCATTGAAGTTCTTTCATCCACTGGTTATAGAATTCAATAATTTCAGGATGTGAGCGATAGTTGACAGTGAGTTTGACCTGTTTACATTGGCCAGCTTGGAACTTCTGCGGAAACTCAAGAATGTTACGAATAGTTGCACCACGAAAGCGATAGAGCCCTTGGTCATCGTCACCTACAACGCATAGATTTTGTCGGCTGCCCATCAAGAGCGTCAAGATGGATTCTTGAATCGTATTGGTATCTTGATACTCATCAACCATTAGATAGCTGAGCTTATCTTGAAGCGCCAAGAGAACTTTTGGATTGTTTTGCAATAGGTGAAGCGTTTCGTATTGGATGGTGGAAAAATCAAGCGCGTTTTGTTCCTCCATCAATTGCAAATATAGCTGTAGGCATTTACCAAGAACCTCCACGACTGTATCGGTTGCATTAAGTAGTATGTGTAATGGCCCCCGAATAGTCACCACCTCGTTAGATGATTTATCATTGAAACG